>CAZNTZ010000005.1:9906-37507 GCA_964576135.1 uncultured Muribaculaceae bacterium
GTTATATAACAGTTTGTTTGCACAGTTGATCGAAGAGGAGAATTTGGATAATCACTGTCCGCCGAAGTACATGCGGTGGGGGCACTGGACCATGCCGGACAATAACTTCCTGTTGGACAATTGTTTAGGCCCGACACTGGGTCACCAGTTTTTGCCCTGACACCGGGACAATAGTAGCCAGCAGTACAGCCAGTACAAGCTGTACCATTAAAATATTCTCCAGCTTTGCAGTTAAATGTTGCAGCAAAGCTGGGCGTGACTAACAACGCCCAAAAGATGACTATTATTTTTTTCAGTTTGTGGCACTACTCCTATTCACGGACAAATGTACTAAATTTCAACAGTTTACCGCAAGCGACTTTTTTTCTTATTATTTATAACAATTTGCTGTTTTGCCTTTACATGTACTTAATTTTATTTTAAGATCACAGAACGGGTGAGAGTGGATGTAGATATGAACAGAGGCATACTATGTCAGCATTTTCTTATCTAGCAGAACAAGTTTCTTATAAAAATTCACGTATTATTTTAGGTCTGGATCCTGATTTGGCAGAAAAACACAGCCCGACAAGCTTTAGAAATCATCTGATACAATTGGTTAATAATTTAGAACCACATATCGTTGGAATTAAACCAAATCTTGCTTTCTATGAAAAAAATTACAGAACTAGTTTAACTGCAGTTATTGAATATGTAAAAAGAAATCATCCAAATTTAACAATTGTTCTAGATGTAAAACGTGGCGACATTGCCAATACCCAAGAAAAATGGGCAATGGCAGACATCGCTAATTTCCATCCAGACATTGTCACAATCAATTCATATATGGGTCAGCAAGATACTATTCAACAATATCTGAAACAAAACGAACATATCGGTGTATTTGCCTTAGCAGCAACATCAAACAAAGATACCGCCGTGCAAAATATGACATCTGGCGGACTTAAAATTTATCAACATATGGCCCTGGAAGCACGCAAAGCAGACCAAAATCGTGTTGGCTTTGTAGTTGGCAGTACTAAACCAGATGCGATCAAAGATATTCGCGCAGCAGAACTTGAAAATGGATATGCACCTGAAAACACTGCTTGGGTTTTGGCACCAGGTTTCGGACGCCAAGGCGGGGATTTATCATTTATAAAATACGCTGGCCCAAATGCAGTTTACCCTATTTCAAGCGGATTGACCGATGAAAAATATCTGGGTGGAATGACACCAGTCCAGGCAGCAATAAAATGGAAAAATGCAATCAATGAAGCTGCCGCATGTGGATATTCTATGAAATCAATTTCTGAATATTTCGTCGAAGATTTAATCAATAACGGAATTTTATGGATTGCTGAAAACGAAAATCCAGAAAATTGGCGCACATTGAATAATGGTTCAAAATCTCCAATTTATTGGGATGTTCGCGCAATTCAATCATATCCAGAATTACTTAAAAAATCTTCTTATCTTTTGCAAAAGAAAATCGCAGAACTTGGTTTAACATTCGACCACATAGCCGCCGTGCCTTATGGTGCGCTCGGACTTGGCTATTCGGTTGCTTACGATATGGGAAAACCAGTAATGACACCACGCAAAGAAGGTGCCAAAGATCACGGTGATAAACGTGATATTGTTGGAAACTTTAAAACTGCTGATTCAGCAATTATTATTGAAGATGTGGCAACATCTGGAAAATCCACAGCAGAAACAACAAGTCAATTACGTGCAAACGGCGTTTCAGTTACCGATGCAATTGTTCTGATTGACAGACAACAAGGTGCTAAAGAAAAATTAGCTGATGATTCAAATATACATCTGCATAACGTTATGACCCAAACCCAGGCAATTGAAAAATTACCAATGGATCATCCAATGCGCAGCGTTGTTATGAAATATTTATCTGAAAACGTTAAATAACAAAAATCCCAAAACAAAAGTTTTGGGATTTTAAAAAATAAATTCAAAGATTTATATCGTGTCAGATAAAAAAATATATTTATCATCAAATATTCCAAATCTGTGGGCCGGTGATTATATTGAACCACGACCGCGCAGAACAAATGATGGAAAAGTTCTCGAATTTACACGTGGCGCACTATCAATTGGTATGGCAAATTTAATGGCTGTTTCGGAATGTTTTCGTGAAAATCATGGGTATGGATTTCACGATTATGACTTTTATCAATCTTATTTATCTTTGAATCGAAAAGATAAAATTTTATTTGATAATGATTTTATTATTTTAGATGATCGATTAAAATGGGACAGCATAACAACCGGGTATGTCTACGAAGTTGAAATACCATATGATATAAAAAAATCTGAGAATACATGGACAACTTTTGAACCTATAAAAATCCGTAAATTCGTCGGTTTTACAACACCATATATTTTTAAAAGCGCTGGTTCAACAGGTATTTATTTAATACCAAAAATTGATATTTCTGAATCAATCGAATACGAAAAAGAAATCAAAAAAACTGTCCGTCAATTCAAAATTCAAAAACAATCCAATTTGTTACCATCAAAAAAAGAATTCAGATCCGAAGTTTATGAAATTCGCAGCAAATACGCAAAATATGGATGGTCTGATTCATGGAAAGATGCCCAGATCAGAAAACCAGTTATGTATTTTGGAACAGACCAAGAATTAACCCCTGGAAAATTTGTCTCTGGATATTCGTGTATACATAATTTCAGTATCAGAGAAAGATTTTCAGGTGGATTAAAAGCATACGCCGACATGGATTGGGCAAGATATTCAGCGATAGAAAATATTATTATGAATCAACAACACGCTGATTGTTTTAATGCCGAAGTTTTCTTTCATGATAAACTTTTTCATATTTTTGTGTCGGATACAAAATTCATAAAACAAGTGCAAAATCTAAAAATAAATATTTACAGTATCGATAATCAAAACTTCTTTTTACCTGACCCACAGAAAAAGAACCCGATGTTCGACCAATACACTTGTGGTCAATCAGCCAAGGTTATTAAAAAAATTGAAACATTTACGATTAGTGATTTTATTAAAAAGGGTAATGTATTTTATAATCTCTCAAATAACAATTTTGAAAAACTGCGTTTAAATCGCTCTAAAAACATGAACGACTTTATGCAGAGAGCAAAACTTTTTTCTTTGTAATTGAAATTTTTTCCAATTCCAGTAATTTAATTTTCTTATCAATACCACCGGAATAACCTGTCAGACAACCATTTGAACCAATCACCCTATGACATGGAATTATAATTGAAATTGGATTATGACCAACTGCACCACCAACCGCACGGGCAGACATTTTTTTAATATCCATTTGGGCTGAAATTTTATTGGCAATTTCACCGTACGTGGTAACAGTTCCATATGGAATTTCGGATAAAATATTCCAAACAGACTTTTGAAAATCTGTTCCTTGCAGCAAAATTGGTATTTCTGAAACTTCTGGTCGACCACCGGAAAAATATTTATCAAGCCATTTTATTGCGGCAATAAGAACCGGCAATTTTTTATCTTCTTTTACTTCTTGGTTTATACTTGATTCAAAATATTTTTGGTCTTGAATCCATAATCCTATAATATTTTCACCGTCACTGACGATTGTTATAATCCCCAGAGGCGATGAATATTTATTTGAATACAGCATTATTTTTTCTGACCGCAAATTTAAATATTACCAGACCTGCAATAAACATAAGTCCGGACAGTAACTGTCCCATGGTCAGACCCCATGATGTTAAAAATCCAATCTGAACATCGGGCGCACGGAAAAATTCAGCAAAAATCCGTAACACAGCATAAGACATTGCAAATGCACCAGATATTGCCCCAGCATTATTACGTAATTTTGTAAAGCGCCATAAAATATTCATTATTATAAACAACAATATACCTTCGAGCGCAGCTTCTAATAAAGGGCTTGGGTATCTTGGCACTTGATCAATCGAACCGGTAAACACAACACCAAAAGGACCATCGGTGGCACGACCCATTACTTCCATATTTATAAAATTTGCTATGCGACCAAAAAACAAACCAATAGGTGCAGAAACTGAAACCATATCCAGAATACCAAATGTACTTTTCTTGTTTTTACGTGCGAATAATATCACTGCTGTTAAAACACCCAACATACCGCCATGAAAACTCATTCCGCCGTGCCAAACCATAAATATTTCAAATGGGTTTGAAATGAAATACGCCAGGTTGTAAAACAAAACATACCCCAGTCGACCCCCAATTATAGTTCCTAAAATAACCGCGGCCAGTAAATCATCCCAACCTTTCTTATCTAATGAAACGACAGGGCTTTGTTTTTCAAGACGTTTTGTAAACCAGTATCCAACTAAAAATGCCGCAACATAAGCCAGCGCATACCAACGTATTTGCAAACCAAACAAATTCAAAGCAACCGGAGAAATTGGATCAACGACTATCGCCACCACGCACCCCTTTGGTTTTAACCTTTGTTTTTGCATCAGTCTTTGCTTTGACCGCTTTTGTGCCAGATTTTATTTTATTTGTCAAAACTGTTTCAGACAAAGGTAAATTCAGCGTTCCGCTTAGATTTATTATATTTTCGCGATATTTACCTAATTGACGCTCTAACCCTTGTATTGTTATTTCAAAATGTTTTTGCAACTTTTTCTTTTCCGCTTCTAATTCTTTATATTTTGCGTCAATTTGTTTCAAAATTTTAGTATATTCTTCTTCGCTTTGTTTTAATTTTTCCTGGCTAAACTGTAATCCTTCCTTGCCACGGCCGGCGTTATAATCAACTTTTTCACCAAGATTCATAACTCTTTGTTTTTTGAACGCAGCATTCTTTTTGCTTCCCATTTTTTACCTCTTTTCAATTTACTTGAATTTGAATTACTGTTATACTATATTACTTACTGACAAAAACGCAAAGGAGAAAATTATGGCAAATAAAAACAATGTCGCAATCAAATCCAAAACCGGAAATGCCGGAATTGATGGATATCTTAAAAGAATTTTCAGTTTAATGTTCGGTGCTGTTGCACTGACCGCTTTGACAACATATGTAACACTGGCATGGGGATTACCATTGGTGTTTAATATGCAAACTGGTGGTTATTCCGCACTATTTTATATCGCAATGTTTGGCGGGTTGGGATTGTCCATTTTTGCCCAAATGCGAGCATTTAATATGAAACCACAAACAGGTGCAATTTTGCTTGGCATTTATTCAGTTTTAATCGGATTTGTTATGACCCCGCTTATCGCTGTATCTTTCCAAGTAAACCCTGCTTCGATTTTACAAGCCTTTGTAATCGCAGCAATCATGTTTGCATGTATGGCATTGTTCGGATATAAAACTGCAAAAGATTTGTCTTTCTTGGGCATATTCTTGTTCATTGGAATGATTGGTTTGGCACTGGTTGGAATCGTATCTATGATATGGCCACTGGGCAGCACAATGGCAACAATTGTTTGCGCGATTGGTGTTTTGGTTTTTGCATTATTTACAGCATACGATATGCAATTCTTGAAAAACGCTTACACACAACTGGGCGACGAAACCCAGAAAAATCAAATGGCTGTGCTTGGCGCGTTGCATTTGTATATTTCATTTATTGCGATGTTCCAATATATCCTCAGCTTACTTAACAGAAACAACTAAATTATAAAAAAGGAAAAACAAATGGCTTATAAAATTAATCCTGATATGTGTGTAGCTTGTGGTTCTTGCAAAAGTGTTTGCCCAGTGGCTGCTATATCCCAGGCTTCAAGTGGAAAATATGAAATAGACCCTGCACTTTGCATATCATGTGGTTCTTGTGCCGCAGTATGCCCAGTTGGTGCAATTTCTGCAGCTTAAAAGGGTTAAATAAATGCCGGCTAAATCTGTCGATGACATTATCGCGCTGTGTAAACGGCGCGGATTTATCTTTACCGGGTCCGAAATTTATGGCGGACTGGGGGGAACATATGATTACGGTCCATATGGCGTTGAACTGATGAAAAACATCAGAAATGCCTGGTGGAATGCAATGGTATATTCCCGTGATGATATCGAAGGACTTGATGCTGCTCTTATTACCAACAGATTGCTTTGGAAATACAGTGGTCACGAAGCTGGTTTTTCAGATCCATTAGTCGAATGTAAAAAATGTGGTGCACGTATGCGCCTCGACAAAATGAAAGATCAATCTAAATGCGACTCTTGTGGTTCGACCGATTTAATGGCACCGCGGGCATATCAGTTAATGATGGGTTTATCAATTGGTGCAACGGCTGATGGCGCAATAAATGCTTATCTGCGACCAGAAACCGCAACAACAACATATACAAATTTCAAAAATATCTTAGATTCGACGCCACATAAATTACCATTTGGAATTGTCCAAATTGGTAAGGCTTTTCGTAATGAAATTTCACCACGCGGATTCGTGTTTCGTATGCGTGAATTCGAACAAGCAGAAATGCAATACTTTGTAAATCCAGCCGATGACGAAAAATATTTCGAAGAATGGAAAAATGCGCGTATGGCTTGGTGGGTTAATGTTTTGGGAATCCCAGCATCTGATTTACGTTTTCAACCACATGAAAAATTGGCACATTATGCCAAGGCTGCGGTTGATATTGAATATAAATTCCCAGACGGATTTGACGAAGTCGAAGGTGTACATAATCGTCAAGATTTCGACTTGGGCTCTCATACGAAATCGCAAAAAGATTTCAAAATCAACGCAACCGTTTTGGAAAACAAAGACAGCACTACTAAACTGTCTTACAGTGATCCACAAGCAGGGGAAAATTTCATACCATTTGTTATTGAAACCGCAATGGGTGTAAATCGTTGCATGTTTGCAGTTATGCTGAATTCTTATACAGATGAAGATTTAGGCGATGGAAAAAATCGTATTGTTTTGAAATTACCACCAAAATTATCACCAGTAAAGGCCGCTGTAATTCCATTGGCAAGAAATGTTCCAGAATTAACAAAACGTGCCGAAGAAATTGTTACAGATTTGCGCAAACTTGGGATTGGACGCATCGAAATGGAAAATAGTGGTAACATCGGTAAAAATTACCGCCGTCATGATGAAATCGGAACGCCAGTTTGTATAACAGTTGATCATCAATCACTTGAAGATGATATGGTAACATTGCGTCATCGCGATACAATGGCCCAAGAACGCGTTAAAATTTCAGATATTGTTCCAAGTGTTTTGAAAATTATCAATGCGTAATAAAACGGTCAGATTATCTCTGTAACTGTCTGGTATTATTATGTCTTACAACATTTCGCATATTGAAAGCTGTTATTTTATCACTCAGTTCTTTGATTCCAGAATTTACAAGCCTGATACCATTTTGTTCATACCGGACTGTTTCATCTTTTGGAACTTCCATAAGTAAATTTGCCCGACTATTATCGTTCTTACTATTTACTTTGTCGGTTGTAATATATTCCTGTAAATAATCAATTGCCGGGTTTTGTCCAAATTGTTTCAGGAAATTTTTAATTATGCCTTCGGATTGCTCAAACGCTATTTTCCAAGCAGTACCTAATTTTACACCTTCGTGCATCCAACTCATCCAGGTCAACCCCCAATACAAATTTTTAAAACCTATTTCCAGGTCTTCTTTGTCTTGGTCTGAAAGTTTTGATTTTCTTGGGGTTTTTGAACTTATCGCCTTATCAGGCTTACCAAGTCCACTTATAATCCGGAACAAGTTTCCTGGACCGATTTCATAAACAGCTGTCATTTGGTACGTCATAATAATAACTCCTTGATACTGTTTCATTTTTTATTATAAATCATTAAATTATTATTGCAAGTGCATATAGTTTTTTTCAAATCATGTCAATCAAAAGATTTCTTTGACAATGTGTTGCACATATAGCACGATTTTAGTGTCGCATCATAAAAAAACTGTTCTGTGGTCATTAAATTGAGTGGAACGGGATACGACACCGAGTCTTGCCAACAATGGGGGCCCGGCTTCATCATAACCACAAAAGGAGTTTCTGATGAAAAACACAATAAAACTTGCAGCAGTCGCTGCTGTATTTGCAACACCAGCTTTTGCTGCAAATTTAGAAAATCCACTTTATATACCATCCGCTGGCCAGGCCTATTTTAAAACCGGGGCCGGAGTAATGTATAAAGAAACAGATCATTCCGATGCTTTGACTGCCAAAGGTTGGGATGGACAAACAGAATTCCCAGTATGGCGTTTATCCGAAGACGCAGGTTATGGTATCACAGACCGCTTGTCTGTTACCGCAAAATTGGGCTATACCAATGACGAAGATATTCAACGCAAAGGTTTACATAACGGCCGCGTAGGCTTGTTATACCGCATATTTGACGGTGCAGATATGCCATTTGTTTGGGATATTTACGGCGATTTACATTTAGGTGGAGCAACCAAAATGGAAGCAACATTGGTTCCAGTTAATGGTCCATCACTTGGCTTTAACTATGCTAACTATACAAATGGACGCTGGGGCTATTTTGCTGGAACACGCGTTGGTAAAACATGGGATAAGTTCACAGGATCTGTATTCGCTGAAATCCATCAAACATTTGGAAATAATAACAACGTAATCACAGTTTCTGACAGTGCAAGAACACTGATTGGACAAATGGTTGCACTTGAAACAGGCTCTTTGGCTGTTGGTAATGCATACGCAGCAGGATTACCAGATGATTTCAACGTTGATTTGAAAAGCACAAAAGAATATCTGACAGGTATCAATGGATTCTATCAATTTAATGACGATTGGTCATTGGGTGGTGGATTCAGCTTCAGAAACCGTGCAGCAAATACAATCGAAGGTGTTAACCTGACAAATACCAGCACAGTTCCAAGTGCTGCAGTTGTTCAGTCAATCACTGATGGTTTGGCAGAAAGCTTTATAGGCAGCTTAAACGATGAAATTGATGAATACGTTTTGTCTGCAGCTGTTTCTCATAAAGTTACTGAAATTGTTCAGGTTTCATTATATGGAGAATACACATTTGATGATTCTGGCAAAGGATCACAAAATGGTACAGATGTCAAAGCCGAAGCTGGCGTTCGCGTCAACGTTGCGTTTTAATATCTGAAAATATTGCGTAACTCAGAAACTCTGCCACGGCAGAGTTTCTTTTTTCGTTTTTATCCGATTTGATTTTGTGGTATAATACAACAACAAAGGAAGCGTCAAGGATGAAAAAAGCCCTATTTTTTACAGGTTTTGCTGCAATTATTGTGTTTGCACCGACTGCATTTGGTGCATATTATTATCCAGCCGCTAACCAAAATCAATTACCGGCCGGTTATTCTCAGCCAGTTTATCAACAACCTGCGGCCGCTGGTGTTCAATATATTCAAACAAATAATATCAATGGTTATCCAGCCGCGGCAAACCCTACGCGCGTTACGGGTACACTGCCCCAGGTTGGATCTAACGTTACAAATTCTGGTCGTCAATATTATCAGCCGCAAAATTTTGACCGCCTGTCTGACAGCGGATTATATTTCGGTTTATCTATCGGTTATGCCAGCGGTGTCCAAGGTGGAATGACCGCTGATTACCAAAATGAAACAAATTCTTGGTATGTACCAGGTGCATTTAAAGAGGCAACTTTTAAACACGATACCGTATTGCCGATTCAATTATCTGTTGGTGCAGCGATAAACAACGATGTTCGTGTTGATTTTTCATATGCAAAATACAGCAACATATCATATCCGGACAATACCCAATCATCAGATGGTGCTGGCGGATACATTGATACACAATCCACAGGTGGCAAAGTTTCATCGTCTGCAACAATGTTGAATCTTTATTATAATTTGGATTCTTACACAGGATATTTGGCTGGTGGCGCATTACGTCCGTATGTTGGTGTTGGACTTGGTATCAGCACAAACACTATTGCAGATTATTTGGTATATGACCCAAATTTTTATAGTGTAGTTGCCGACGGAACACCTTCGCCTGCCGGTAAACTTACCGCTATATCTGACATTTATGCTTATCATGCAGGTGGTACAGTTGAAAATCTAGCATATTCATTAGAAGGTGGAGTTTCAACAGAATTAGATGGCGGAATGAAACTTGATTTCTTTGTTCGCTATTCAGGTCTTGGCAAAGTTCAATCCAGCGGCAGTATTGTTGTATCACAAACTGAATGGCTTGGAACTGGTGTTGGTGTAATTGGTGAAGATGGTGCCGAAGAAGCCGCTTCGTATGACAGTGTTTTTCATTATACTAATTGGTATGAAAGCGGAAATCTTGGATTGGTTGACGTTGGTATAAGAATGAGAATTCAATTCTAATAATTATCCTGAAATAAAATCCAGGGCTTGGAACATAAAAAATGTTTGCTGATTCTGTGAATATCTTACTAAAAAAACGGACGCATATTTTTGCTTTGTGTTCTTTATTGTTTCTGGTGAATCCCGCAAATTCTACTATGCGTGTGACAAGTTCTACACCGACTGGTGCAGGTGCCAGATCTTATGCTGCTGCGTATCAACAAGTTGCAGATATGAGACAAAGATCACTTGACCCACAAACATCTGAAGAACTTGGGTTGCCAGTACAAGTTCCAAATGAGCAACTTGCAAATTCTATTGCAAACGGTACAGCCACAAATACAAACATCACTGATTTAGATGCGTGTGCTTCAATTTATGCAAACGGAACTTTTGCATGGGATATTCCCACAGGCGGATTAAAATCAAATTCAACAAAAACCGAAAGTTGTGTAGCAGTTGTTGAAATGCGCGCAATCCAAGGATCCGAAGATGTATTATTGGCCACTGCCAAAGTTGCCGCAGGTGATTCAATAAATTGTAACATCAGCACTTTTCCATCAGCCAGTTACACAGTTGATGCTGGTGCAGTTACATTTCCAGCAGACAAAGAACCAACAATCGAAGATGTTCAAGCAGCGATGGATGCAGAACAACGTAAAAATGCCGGTCTTAAAATCGCGGCTGGTGCAATTGTTGGCGCATTGGGTGGAAATATCGCTGGATCAAACGATGTCGGTAAAAGCAATTTAATTGGATTGGACAAAGGTAAACTTACCGGAACAGCAATTGGTGCCGCTTCGGGCGCATTGATTATGACAGGTGCAACCCACAGCGGATATGTTACTGGTAATGTTATTCAATCAGCGGGTTTAAATGCCGCAGCTGGAGGAATGATTGGTAATATGGTCGCAAGCGGTGATTCTGTATTATATATTGAAAAATGTAATGATTCAAAAACAGGTAAATGTCTGTGGGGTATTGTTGAAAAGAAAAAAATGCTGAGCGGAAACGAAAAGGGATATTACAATATCGAAAATGGCTACACTGCTGTTTGTACTGATACAGACAAGGGTTGTGAACGGGTAAGAATTATTGGTTCCGCACTTGAATTAGGTAAAAATAATGGATCCACAGTTGGTGATGTCGCCAGAAATAGAGAAAAGATCAAAGCATCTTCTGATGTTAAAAAATTCTGTTTGAAAGATGATACTATGTCCAAAGATTGTTCCAATGATCAATTTTGGATTCCTGTTGGCACAAATTGGGGTCGTCCAGGTGACCGCATAGCTGCATTGGTAAAAGATTTTGACGATTCTTTCTTTGGAAAAAAGCTTGATGATTATTATAAATGGAAAGACAAGAATCAAAGCGCAATAGTATATCGTCGTGACGCCCAAGGTCAGGCAAATGATGCAATACCCGCTGACGAAGGAACTTTGGAAAATTTTTATCCATTAACCCAAGATGCGTCTGATGGCGGTATTATTGATATTGATAATAAGGCGCGTATGAAATCTACTCTTATCGGTGCTGGTGCTGGTGCAGGATTGGGTGCATTTTCAGCTTACCAAGGTGCCCAAGACGAAATTGACCAACGTTGGATTTCGGCTGTTCAGGCATACAAAGATTCTCTGCAGAAAATATATTGCGCAACTGGTAAACGTTTCTTAGCCAGCTATAACGACATAGCGATTATTCCACAGGTTAAATAATAAATAAATTATTAATAATATCCGGGATTTCATTCCTGGATTTTTTTGTTAAATGGACTTGTTTTTTTTAAAAAAATTGCCATAATCCTGTGGTTATTGATTACTGGAAATTTTCATGAAAAAACTTGTGCATTTACATCTTTACTATTATGACCAATTAGATTTTTATTTGGAAAAACTCTCTGTTGTACCGGAACCTTTCGATTTATTTGTAACTATGCGTGAACAAAACGATGAAATAAACAAGAAAATATACAGATTTAAACATGATGCAAAAATACTTGTCACAAAAAATGTTGGTGCGGATGTGTGGCCATTTATTAGTGTTTTAAATTCAGTGAATCTTGATGATTATGATTATATTATAAAGGTTCATACAAAACGATTTATAAATGCTTTTTATCTTTTGCCAACCGGTTTCCAAACCCATGGTTGGAATTGGCGAAATGCTCTAACTTCATTTTTAACAAAAACAAACATTGTTAAAGTATTCAAAGCGTTCGCGGACAATAAAAAATTAGGTATGATTGCAGACAGCCGCGTAATTTTAATTAATTATAATAAAGATAAAAGAACTACAGATTACACAAAAGAAATTATGCGTAAATTTGGTATGAATGACAAAATTACTCATGCTGCGGGTACAATGTTTGTCGTACGTGCAAAATTAATGCAAATTATCAAAACTATGAATTTCAAAGAATCCGATTTTTCAGAATTTAAAAGTATTCAAAGTGGTCAATTGGCACATAACATAGAACAATTGCTGGGTTCTGTTGTAATTGCCCAAGGATTTGAAATACAAGACGTTACAACTGGTATTGGTATGAAAATATTTTGGCGTATCCAGAGACCAATACAAAAAACAATAAGATTCTTCTTTCGAATTTCACGTGATTCAAATGGTGTGAAAATCAAAATATTAAAAATACCAATTTATATCAAAAGGTCATCAGATGCCTAGCCCAAAAATTTCAATTATAACAATTTGCTATAACGAACCAGGATTAGAGCGTACATGCAAAAGCATCGTTTCGCAAACATTCAAAGACTTTGAATGGATCGTTATTGATGGTGGCAGTAATGTTGAGACTTTGGATATTTTTTCCAGATATAAAAATCATATGGCATATTTTGTCTCAGAAAAAGACGGTGGATTATACGACGCCATGAACAAAGGAATTGCACAGGCACGTGGCGAGTGGCTATTATTTATGAATGCTGGCGATGCTATCTATGATGAAACAATTCTGGAAAAAATATCCACCCAATTGGATTCAGAAAATGTTGACATACTTTACGGTGGTTGTTTGGTAGAAGCAAAACATTCTTATGTAATTTCCCCAGATACAAAAGAGTTCAACAAAGATTATTTTCTGTTGTCCACATTGCCACATAATTCTTCGTTTATAAAACGCGATTTATTTGATAAACATGGAAATTACAGAACAGATTTCCGCATCATTTCTGATTTGGTAAAATTTGCTGAATTTTGGGCCGCTGGTGCAAGAATGAAACAAACTGATATTGTGGTGTCAAAGTTTGATCCAAATGGCGTATCAAGTACAACCCATAGAAAGCAAGTATTATTAGAACTGGCGCGTGCATGGAAAGATTATGCTCCGTGGGTTTTTGATATCAAAAATATAAAATTAAAAAAATATCTGTTTCGTTTTTTACGTAATTTATTTTTCTTTGGTAAACTGCACAAGATTTTCAAACACAAATACAAATTTTACCGTGAAGTCATTCATGCCATAGATTTATATAATCAAAAATATGTCAAAGACAGAATTCTTTTTATCGCGCATTCTTATCATAAAAAGACACGTTCATGCGATTTTATGATTGATTATTTGCGAACAAATTTTGATGTAGATATATATTATGATGATTCATGGGCAACTGGCGAAAAATTCAAAATTGACATGATAACCAAAAAATATAAACACATAATTTTTTGGCAAAATATTCCAAAGCGTAAAATATTCAAAAAAATACGTCACAATAATATAATTTATTTTCCGATGTTCGACGCAGTATCAAAGACCAAGCGTTATTTCCGTGCATATAAAAAATGTAAAATGGTTTGCTTTTCCAAACTATTGTTTGATCTGGCGCAAAGTGTGGGCGTAAAATCAATGTATATTCAGTATTTCCCGAAACCGACAGAGTTTGTATCAGGAGATACAAAGAAAATATTTTTCTGGCAACGAACCAGTTGTATCAATATAAATAATGTTATAAAAACTGTATCCCATATTGATGGAATGAAAATTCATTTGCACACTGCAATTGATCCTGATTTTCAGCCAATTATGCCACGCACAGAGGACGAGCAGAAATATCAAATAACACATTCAACATGGTTTGAATCAAAAGATGATATGATAAACCTGATGCAAGAATGTGGAATATACGTTGCACCCAGAATGGCCGAAGGAATTGGGATGAGTTTCCTGGAAGCCATGTCTATGGGTAAGGCAGTCATTGCAAATAATGTTCCCACGATGAGTGAATATATAGAAAATGGTATCAACGGATACTTGGTAGATTTCGGGGATCCGAAACCAATCGATATGTCAAACATAGAATGGGTTCAGAAAAATGCTTATGAATCAGCAATGCGTGGATATGTACGCTGGATGAATGACCGCGAGAAAATTGTATTGTTTATCAAAGACCAAAAAGTCGTATGGTAAAATTAAAACCAAAGGATAAACAAATGAGTAAATTCGCATTAAATTTAATTTGTATGTTTATACCTCTGCGTAAATTGCGAAAAAAATTAAGAAATTATATTATTATTAAAACAGAATGGAAAAACATTCTTAATAATAAAGATGCTGCATCGGCAATTGATTTTTTAGACCATAAATTTAAAAGTTCATACTATTACAAAAATATAATAATTAATGAAATCAAAGCCAGAAATAAAATGGCTCAAGCCGCTGAAAATTTCAACAGTAATGTATCCGTATCAGAATCTTTTTCTGATGTTTATAATAAAAATGTTTGGTCATCTGATGAATCCCATTCGGGCGGCGGCAGCGAAATTGGAACAACCACCAGAATCAGAGAATTTCTGACAGATTTGTTCAAAAAATACGATATTAAATCAATGCTTGATGTTCCATGCGGGGATTATAATTGGATGAATCTGGTTAACAAAGACGACATAAAATACATCGGTGGCGATATAGTTAGAAATCTCATTGATGAAAACAATCGCAAATATGGCAAAGAAAATGTCTCATTTGAAACAATTGATATTACCAAAGATAATTTGCCAAAAGTTGATTTAATTTTTTGCAAAGATTGTTTACAACATTTATCAAATGAAAATGTGATTCTAGCGCTGGCAAACTTCAAACGCAGCGGTGCAAAATATCTGTTGGTCACATCGTATCCGCTGACATTGGAAAATTGGGATATTGCCAACGGTGATTGCCGACCGCTGAATTTATTTTTACCACCATTTAATATGACAGAATTTATCGAAAAAATTCAAGAAATTCCGACCGAGTACAAAGTCGAACAAGATAAAATTATGTTTCTGTATAAATTATAAATAATAATTATGCTTTGTATGGGATTTTTCTTATAACAGAATTCTGACTTGATGAAAAACTGTATGAATCGCCAACCCCAATCGGAAAGTATCCGAACGATAAATGTGGGTAATCCGTACCAGTGTATTCTGAAAACAACTTAAATAAAACCCCATTTATAGTCACGGTCAAAGCGGTTGGAATATTTGAACTGTTTTTACAACTGATAATTAAAACATGCCTTTCGGTCGCCGATGTTACAACTGTTGATGCGTCTAAGATCTCTGCATTTGTATAATTTAAATCATAATTTTTTATACTCGTTTTTTCTGCATAATTTCCCAAAGCTGTGGTTGTCGCAAAACCGGTTACATCCGGCACATCATTGGACTTAGCAAGCTTTATCCCACCAGCGGTGTAACCATCGTGAATTCTTAAAGTTTGATTTGTAGAATCCATTGTAATTTCGCCAAGTTCACCAATATAATCGTCATTTTCAACCGCAGTTCCACGTTTCAGTTTCAATTTCCGTTTATTATTTGTATCAGAAATTATTGTATCTATATTTAAACCGGTCAAAGTATTTACTATCTCGTTTAATATATCGCGCTGCTGGGTTTGTGATAAAACCTCGTTGCCCATTAATCGTAAAATTGCATTACATATAACAAGTTTGTCTTGTTGTGAAATTTGTTCCATTTTGTTTCCTTTATAAAAAAAGCCCCAGTATAATTACAGGAGCAAAATAAAAAACGCGACCATAATCGGCCGCCTTTAAGGAAGGATTATATCATAAAATTAAAAAAAATTCAATATCAAATGAAATGAAAAAATGGCCCAATGGACCATTTAATTTTGGTAGCGGGAGAGGGATTCGGACCCCCGACCCAAGCATTATGATTGCCTTGCTCTACCACTGAGCTATCCCGCCAAATGTCAGCAGATTCTACATCACGATTTATCAAAAATCAAGATTATTTTATCCGACTAAATACTTATTGTTTTGAACCATATCCATGATAAAATTTAAGAGCAGAAAAAAACAAAAAAAGGATAGAAAATGGACCCAGAAATCAAGAAGTTGTTACTCGAAATAATAAACGCATGCCCAGACACACAGTTTGTTACAATACGCCCGGATGGATATCCGGAAACACGTCATGTAATGAATACTTTGAACATCGGAACAACCGATTTAAATTTACATTTTATGACAAGTAACAAATCACATAAATATGACCAGATACTCAGAAATGCAAATATTTGTCTGTATTATTTTGATCATAATACCAGACACGCAATCAGGTTATTTGGGCAAATTTTACCAGTAGAAAGTGCAGAACAAAAACAAAAATATTGGAAAGACGAGTATACCGCGTACGGATATATCAATGCAGATGATCCAAAATTGGCGCTTTTGCGTTTCGTTCCAAAAATGTACAAATTCTATACCGGACTAGAAGAAAAATCTGGAAAAATTTAACAATAAAGAATAAGGAGATAAAATATGTTTTCACTTGAAAAATATCCTTTGAAATATGCTCGGAATGCTCTGGCACCTTATATGTCTGAACAAACCGTTGATTTTCATTACGGCAAACATTTTGATACATATATCAAAAATCTGAACACATTGATTGCTGGAACTGATTACGAGAAAATGTCACTGGAAGAAATTGTTAAAAAATCTGCAACCGATCCAAACGGGAAAAAGATTTTTAACAACGCCGGGCAAACATTTAATCACAGCATTTTCTTTGCGCAAATGGCCAAAGACAATGGATCGAAAATGCCAAAGGAAATTGCAGATGCGTTCGGTGGAGCTGATAAATTCTTGAAAGAATTCAAGGACGCAGCAATGTCTGTATTCGGCAGCGGTTGGGTCTGGTTATCCGAAGATGCCGGTAAACTGAAAATCGAAACCACAGCAAATGCTGACAACCCGATTGCACATGGCCGCAAAGCATTATTGGCACTGGACGTTTGGGAACATTCATATTATTTGGATTACCAAAATCGTCGCGGTGATTTTATTGACGCGTTTCTGGCACACTTGGTCGATTGGGACTTTGTGGTAAAAGAAATGAAATAAAAAGTGCGGGCTTAAAAACCCGCATTTTTTAATAACTTTTTGGTGGATGTGATTGGACTCGAACCGACGACCTCTTCGATGTGAACGAAGCGCTCTAACCAACTGAGCTACACATCCATTGCCCCGAATTATAACATTCGGATTTTATTTTGCAACTATGAATATCCCGGATTTGTTGGCTTCTGCAATGATTTTTTCGCGTTCAATCACAAAACAAGTTTTTGCATTAACAACGATTCCACGCAATCCCGCGGACGCAACATCACGAACAGTATCTATGCCAATTGCTGGGATATCAATTCGTAAATCTTGCTGGGGTTTGGTCATTTTTGCAAAAACACCACTGCCCTTTCTTTTACCACGAATTTCAATAACACGTTTTAACATACGTGCTGTTCCTTCGGCTGCTTCTATGGCCAAAACCTGTTTATCAACCACAGCACTCTGCCCTATGTCTTCACGACCAATCAATGTTGAAACATGAACCGCACGTGTTATATTTTTTTCATCATCTTTGTTTGGTTTCGCCTTTGTTTGAACACCGGCATTAAAAACCAAATCTGGACAAACATCTTGGGCACCAATAATTTTAAAACCCTTAGACTCTATACCGGCAATCAACGCAGACGCCATTGAATCATAACCTTTTTGATTTTTTATAATGCGTGCCAAAATAGAAATAGACCAAAAATCTGGACGAATATCAGAAAGATTAGGATGACCGATTGCACCAACAAATGTCCAAGTTGTTATTCCGCGTTTTTTACATTCGCGCGCAACTGCGCCACCACCACCCAATCTGATTACCATATCAGGCTTTAACACAGGGTCATAAAACCCTTTTAAACCGACAACAAAAACTTCCCAGCCACTTGCGCGCAAAGAATCGCATACCAATAATGGTAATTTTAATGCCCCACAAATTACGGCTATCTTTTTACTATTTATTTTTTTCATTTTATAATCCAATCTGTACTAAACAATCCTAACTTTAATAAACGCTGGAATCAAGTCTGATTTTTTGGTAAAATAACGCCATCATGAAGAAAATTTTATTAACATCACTTATTGTTTTGCTCACAGTTACTGCGCGTGCAGGCTATGACGACAAAATGTTCAAGACCGAAGTCAGGGAAGGCCTTGACGTTGTGACCGCAATAAATACGCCAATGCCTGTCAAAGAAACACCTGTAATTGGCGAATTGGGTTATGACGTCTATGGAAAAATGGGTCCGATTGACCCATCTTATGACATTTTTATCCCAGCTGATACATACATGCGATTTGGTGCGGGTTTACCAATCGGAAAAATGTCTGGATCTGCTAACCTATCTCGGGTATCTGGGGGCGATGTGGTTCAGCTTGGTATGGGTTGGAATATATTGTCTTATGTCAGAGGCGAATTAGATTTCCAAACCCAGACTCTTGAATTTTCCAAATTTGACGAAGGTTCTGTAAATATGAACGGTTTTGGTGCAACACTTTACTTTGACTTAACCAAACGTTATATCAGAACCGGTGATGTAACCAAACGCCGTACTTTTATACCGTTTATTGGTTTTGGTGTATCAGGTGGCAATTATAAATTTAACGATGTCGGCATTTTGGATGGCGCATCTGGAATGTTTATTGCACCACGTGGCACACTTGGGTTCACTTTCATGTTAAATGATTTACTGGGGTTTGATCTTGCTTATCAATATTCTCATGTTATAAGTAATGCATGGGGATGGGGACCAAATGCTTATGGCAAAGGTGCAGGACTCAGCAATATTATTGGAACATTTCGATATAACTTTTGATTAAAAAAGCAATAAAATGAAAAAAGCACTTGGAATTATTTGTGGATTATTTTTAACAGCACCTGCGTTTGCAATACCTATTGTTGCGCAAGAAAAGCCACAACTTTACGATGACACAAGTCGCGACACCCAACTTTCACGCGAAAAGCCTTTTTATATCAAAGGTGACTATGTTTATTCAATGTGGTCTGATGGTTCAGAAAATGGCGCGGTGTTCAAAGGCGACAGTACAACATCTTTTGGAATCGCACTTGGGGCACGCGTTATGGATACTTTCCGCATGGAAGCAAATTATTACAATCTTGCTGCAAAATGGGATGGTTTCAAAATTGACGGTTCTGCATTATTTATAAATGCTATTTTAGATGGCAGAATTGATGGAATGTATCGCGGTTATACACATCAATTCTTAGTCCCTTACGTTGGTTTTGGTTTGGGTATGACATGGTTAAATTCAGACGATGTAATAATAAGCAACGAAGCAGCCCCTGCATTCGCAGGACTTGCTGGTGTCGCTGTTGAATTTAATGATTCTTTCGCAATTGATTTTGGATATCAATATATTTATATAACTTCACCAAAAATTGTCGGTGCAACTGATTATACGCCTACGGCGCATCAATTCAGAGTCGGCGCACGGGTATTCTTCTGATGGTTAAATGCCCGCTGTTTGGAAAATGCGGCGGATGCAAACTTGATTTTGCTGCATCTGATTACCGCGATAAAAAAAGTTCATTATTAAAAAATATCCCAACAACTGATGATCCAATATGGCATAGCATTGGCACAAGACGCAGGGCAGATTTTGCGTTTGTTGACGATACTTTTGGATTTTTCGAACGCGGATCAAAAAACATTGTTTCTGTACAAAATTGCCCATTACTTTCACCAAAATTAAATAATATATTACCTTTGTTGGCTCGGATGCCATGGTCTGGTGGGGGATCAGTTTTAGTAACAGAATGCGAAAATGGAATTGATATAGCAGTATCGGCCTCTGTACCATATTTTTCACGCGAGTTTGCAATCGCAGCCGAAAAATTACCGGCTGTAAGAATAACTTGGAATGATAAAACTGTTAAACAAACCGCAACACCGGTAATTGATTTTGATGGACACAAAGTAAATTATTCATCGGGTGCTTTTTTGCAACCATCAAAAACCAGCGAAGAAACTATTCGTGAACTAATAAAAAAATATGGTGGCGGTATTGGAAAAACTGTTGATTTATTTTGCGGGCTTGGTGCATTTGCATTACCACTGGGCGCAGACGGTTACGATATTTCAACACAGTTACGCAAGCGTGATTTGGTAAAAAAACCATTATCGCCCCGCGAACTAGAAAAATATAATGTAATTGTACTTGACCCACCACGTGCAGGTGCAGGCGCACAAATCAAAGAAATATCAAAATTATCACCCAGCGCAAATAATTCAAAAACAGTTATATATGTTTCCTGTAATCCAGAAACATTTATGCGTGACGCAAAAGTTCTGGAATCTGCGGGATGGAAATTAACAAATCTGACCCCGGTTGATCAATTCGTTGGAAGTGACCATTGGGAACTGGTCGGGAAATTTATACAAAGTTAATTTTATAAACTTGTAAACTATTAACGTTCTTTACAAAGTTCTTTTCCATAAAAATATTTTGTTTGGCCATTTGCCGTTATTTTACCAATTTTTTTGATGCCTATTTCTTTATAATGGGCACCTGTCAAAGATGAACCCAAAATATATTCAAAATTGGAATATTGATTTACAATTTCACATGCATGCAGCAATAATTTACTGCCGTGCATTTTACCAACCTGTCCGGGTAAAACAGAAAAATAATTAAAATGTGCTGTATTTTTAAAAAGAGTGTCTTCGTTTATACAAATCGTACCAATAATTTTTCCATCGTTATTCAAAACACAGGCCAACCCATGATTTTTATTTATCATTGGCTTTTTTGTGTTCGCATTTACTACATAGTAATTTATCTCTCGTAAGAAACGAGAAGGTACAACAGATTTTTTATCAACAGCAAGCCATGCAATCTCTGCAAATTCTTCTATTTTATTAAAATCGCTCAAAAGTTCTATTCTTATATCATTCATGGTTCCTGCAAACTATCACAATTGATATTAAAAGCAATAAAATCCTATTATTTTTCTTATAAACTTATTTTTTTATATAAATGGACAAAAATTATAAAAGTGTCAATTTATAACTTGACAAATTATAAAAATGTATTATATTTCGATTCGTCAAGGTGGGAAAATCAAAAAAACAATACGATTTAACCGCTGATGACCTGAACGCAACGCGTTTAGAAATCATGGGCTCTGGGGATTAGACTCCCTCCTACATTCTCTCTCCTCTAACCTTGGGGCCCTCCAGTTCAGAATGTCCTATTCTTTTTCTCCTTTCCTTCCTTTTGGACATTCGGAATAGACCTCACAGCAATGTGGGGTCTTTTTTTATTTTTATTAACCTTTTTCGAGTAACACTTTTTTCCTTGCAAATCGCGTTCATATGCGTAAAATGTGTCATCAGTCAAAACAAAGGATTATATTATGGCAGTGCCAAAAAAGAAAACTAGCAAATCTCGCAGCGCACAAAGACGCTCTCATGATGCTTTGACACCAGCATCAATTGCGGTTTGCCCAAAATGCGGTGAAAAACGCAGACCACATAACATTTGCCCGGCATGCGGAGCATACAAATAATCAATAATTAGTAATTAGTTACTGATTAACAATGTGGCTAAATAACTAAGAAATATATGATTCCAAATAAAAAAATCATCGCAATTGACGCCATGGGCGGCGATAAGGCACCAAAGGCTGTCCTTGGGGGGATAAATCAATTTTTATTCCAAAACGATGATGATTCTGTATTTTTTAGAATTTTTGGTGACGAAAATGTATTGCGCCCAATGTTGCATAAATATCAAAGAGTCGCAAAAAGTTCTGAAATAGTTCATTCACCAGAAAAAATAAAATCCACAGATAAACCACGCGAAGTAATCCGAAATGCTGCAAATACTTCTATGTATATGGCAATCAAGGATGTCCGCGAAGGCAGATCAGCTGCAATTGTCAGTGCTGGGAACACCGGCGTTTTAATGGCATTATCAAAAATGGCATTAAAAACTCTGGATGGAATTTCAAGACCAGCAATTACAACTATGTTACCTTCTGGTGGCGGTGATAAACGTGTTGTTATATTAGATTTGGGTGCAAACATTCAGTGCGATGAAGATAATTTATTTGATTTCGCATTGATGGGCAGTATATATGCCGAAACAATTGGTGGTATGCCACGTCCAAAGCTCGGGATATTAAACATAGGTGAAGAAGACCAAAAAGGTAATGAAGTTTTGGTCAATTTAAATAAATTATTACAAGAGCATAAAGATGAATTACCCTATGATTATATTGGATTCATAGAGGGAAATGATATTGGAACCGGTGATGTCCAAGTTGTTGTAACTGATGGATTTACCGGCAACATAGTGCTGAAAACCGTCGAAGGAACAGCAAAACTGATTAAACGTGTATTGGTCGAAACATTAAAAAAATCGATCATGGCGATGATTGGTGCGTTTTTCCTGGTTCATGTTTTCAAACGGTTAAAGCATAAAATCGATCCCCGTTCGTATGCTGGGGCGATATTTTTGGGTCTGAACGGCTTTTCCATCAAGACGCATGGAAACAGCGATGCTTTGGCTTTTGCTAATGCTATAAAATACGCGTCTGATTTAGCCGGTGCAGATTTTAACCATAAAATCACAGACCTTGCTAAAAGAATATCACATATAAAACAAAAATTAATGTCTCACGAATAAAATTATGGTTTTCAAAGGAGAATGATATGGGAAGCAGACTTATTGGTTACGGTTCTTATTTACCAGAAAAAATTATGACAAATGCCGATTTTGAAAAAATTATGGATACAAATGATGAATGGATTGTTCAACGCACAGGTATCAAAGAACGCCATTTTGCACGCGATGATGAAACAGTTACAGATATGGCAACAATTGCTGCACAACGTGCATTGGATAACGCAGGCATTACAATAAATGATATCGATTTAATAATTGTTGCAAGTGTTACCGCAGAATTAGATTTTCCAAGCGTTGGCATCCAAGTCCAAGGTCGTCTGGGTGCAACACGCGAATTGCCAGCATTTGACGTTCGTGGCGCATGCACAGGTTATATTTATGCACTGCATTGTGCACGCGGATTTTTTACTGCCGGGATGCACCAACGTGTTATGGTTATCGGGGCTGAAAAAATGACTCGGTTCATAGATTGGAGCGAACGCAGCACAGCTGTACTTTTTGGTGATGGCGCAGGTGCAATGATTTTTGAACATTCAACAAGCTCGTATTCTGGAATTATTGATACTGTCGTTATGGGTGATGGAAAAACATTTGAATTACTTTATGGAACACTTGATCATAAAATTGTAATGAATGGCCCAGAAACTTATAAGAAAGCCGTGACAATGATGCCAGAGGCTGCGAGATATATTATCGAACACGCTGGTATTGATGTTAAACACATAGATTGGATTATTCCACATCAGGCAAACTTGCGTATTATTCAAAGTGCAGCAGAAAAATTAGGCTTTTCAATGGACAAGATTATTGTAACTGTTGACAAGCATGCAAATACATCTGGGGCATCCGGGGTGTTGGCATTGGTTGATAATTTGAACAATGGAAAAATTAAAAAAGGCGACCTGGTGCTTTACCCTGCATTTGGTGGTGGTTTGACATGGGGTGCGGCATTGATTCGCATTTAAGGAGGGATAAACATGGCTACTATTACACGTGCTGATCTTTCTAAAAGTCTTCAGGTAAAGTTCGGACTTACCGGTGGCGACGCAAGTCGTCTGGTTGATTTGATATTTTCTGAAATATGCGAATCACTGGAACGTGGCGAAGAAGTTAAAATCGCAGGACTTGGCAGTTTCAAGATTTTGAATAAGAAAGCTCGTATAGGACGAAATCCAAAAACTGGTAAACTTGCGGAAATATCTGCGAGACGTGTTACTTCGTTCCGTGCATCTGCTGAATTCAGAAAGAAAGTATCAGAAAACAAATAGATTAAAAAACGCCCATTTGGGCGTTTTTTATATATAAATATATTTGTTTACCAAATATCAACCCGTTCTTTTTCAGGTATATAAAGTTTATTATCTGGTGTAACTTTGAAAGCATCGTACCAACCCGATATGTGTGGTAAAATACCATTCACACGCCATCGTGATAATGAATGTTCATCAGTTTTGTTCAATTTCAAAACTTCTTGATCGCGAATATTACCAGCCTCTGTTCCAGCATATGCGATAAAAAATCTTTGATCAGATGAAAACCCATCAATTATTTTTGCTGGTTGGTTAATTGATTTATATGCAGCAAATGAAATTGTGACCCCACCATAATCCGCCAAATTTTCACCCAATGTGAATTTACCGTTTGCATGAACACCTGGGGCAACTATTATATTATTAAAAAACTTTTCCATGACTTTTGCACGTGAGTCGAATGACTTTGCATCCTTTGCAGTCCACCAATCTTTCAGGTTTCCGTCTGCATCAAATTTACGACCCATATCATCAAATCCATGAGTCATTTCGTGTCCAATCACACTCCCAATTGCACCATAATTATATGCATCGTCCGCGTCCATATCAAAAAACGGTGGTTGTAAAATTCCGGCTGGGAAACAAATCTCGTTTGTTGTCGGATTGTAATAAGCATTTACTTCTTGGGGATTCATCAACCAAAGTTCCGGATCCACAGGCTTGTCAGCTTTGCTTAAAATATATTCATCGTCGAAAATACTTGCACGTTTGATATCAGCCCAATAGGAATCACCAACAACTTGTAATTTTGAATAATCGCGCCATTTGTTTGGATATCCGATTTTTACGCGCATCTTGCTCAGTTTTTCAAGTGCACGTTGCTTTGTCGAAGAATCCATCCAATCCAGATTTGAAATTCTTTCTGCATAAGCATTTTGCAAATTTTCCACTAACTTTAACATTCTTGTTTTTGCACGTGGTGGAAAATATTTATCGACATATATTTTTCCGGTCGCTTCGCCCATTATACTGTCCAGCATTCCAAGTGCGCGCTTCCATCTTGGTTTTGGTTCTTTGACCCCAGAAAGTGTTTTACGATAAAAATCAAAGCTGATTTTATATGTTTTATCATCCAAATATCCAGCAGCCGAATTTATAACATTCCATTTTAAATACATTTTCAAATCATCAAGCGAAGTTTTATTTATTATATTAAGTGCTGCATCCATTGAATCAGGTGTCGCATCATTTATATTCGCAGGTTTTACACCACGTGCATCAAAATATTTTTTCCAATCAAATGATTTATATTTTTTTGAAAATTCCGCCATTGAACGACGATGATAAATTTTGTGTGGATCACGCAATTCTTCTTTTGGCATAAACGCTTTGGCCAATTTATATTCAATTTCATAAACACGCATTGGATCACCAGAAATTCCAAAATGTTCAAACATTGTTTTCATATATTCTTTATATTTTTTACGAATATCAGCCGAATCTTTATCCAGATAATAATCTCTCTCTGGCAGACCAAGACCACCCTGACCGATTGAATACAGGTTCATTTTACTGTCTTTCATATCTTCTTCTACACCATCACCCCAAAAAGCCGAAGAAACACGGTGAAATTTACCCAAATATTCCATAAATTCTGATTTGGTTTTAATATTATCAATTTCTTGCAAATCTGGGAAAACTGGTGATATACCCTGCTTGTTTAATTTTTTATCGTCAATTGCCTGGCTATAAAGTGTTGCAATTTTATATTCCAAAGTGTTTGCAGCATTTTTCTTACTCGAAATATCTGTCACAATTTTTTTCATACGATCCAGATTTTCATCACGCAATTTATCAAATGCACCATATCTTGAAAAATCATCTGGAATCGGATTTGCACGACGCCATCCAGCAGTTGCGAAATCATAAAAATCGTCCCCCGCGTTTACTTGTAAATCCATGTGTTTAGTATTTATTCCAGAATTCATATAATCCCCCTTAACATAAAAAATCAGAGCTGTAACAAGAAGCAGCAAAACAAAACTTGTGATATTTAAAATTTTATTTTTCATTTTAATAATTTTATCATCAAATTATCCAAAATCACAAGACCGGATTTAGTCGCACGTAAACGATCATCTATAATTTCTAATTGACCGTTACTTACTGCAAATTCATAAAAATCACTATCTATTATATTTTGCACTTCGGAAAATTTTACACCACGCACTTGTCTCAGACCTGTAATCAATTTCTCCATTGCACGTGCACGCGGATCAAGTTTGATAAAAATTTCTTCACCGTTTTGTGTGTATCCTTGTTCGTACCAAAATTTATCAATCAACACACGACCACTGGCACCAGGGCCAAAACCAATGTATGGCTGACCATCCCAAACATTTTGGTTATGACGACATTCTTGACCAGGAGCAGAATAATTTGAAACTTCGTAACGCGTCAGACTCAGATTATCGTCAATTGCAGCATACATTGCAGAACCCAACTCATCAGACACAGGTTCAATTTGACCATAAAAAGCGGTTCCAGGCTCGATCGATAATTCATAAAGTGATACGTGACTGATACCCAGTTTATTTATTTCTGAACACAAATCTTTTACATCTTGAACTGTTTGACCTGGGATAGCATAGATAAAATCTGCACTGACACGTAATCCCATCTTTAATCCGGAATTAATCAAAGAACGAGCATCTTCTGCAGAATGAATTCGCCCTAAAAATTTTAATACTTTGTCATCAAGTGATTGTACACCTACAGAAAGACGATTCACACCCGCAGCAACAAATTCTGATAATCGATATGAATCAATTGTTCCTGGGTTTGCCTCTATGGTTATTTCACAATCATCAGAAACATCAAAATATTCACGCACTGAATTAATTATTTCTGTAAAAACCGCTGGTGGAATTAAACTTGGTGTACCACCGCCAAAGAAAATAGTTGGTACAGAAACTTTGCCCAATTTTTCAGACCAAACTTTTATCTGTGATAATATTTGATTTTTATAATTATCCCAATCTGGTGTTACACATGCGATAGAAAAAAAAGAACAATAACGACACTTG
>CAZNTZ010000006.1:0-25673 GCA_964576135.1 uncultured Muribaculaceae bacterium
GATGTTGGTTGCAAAAAATATTGCACAACAAATCGAAGGTCGTGTCGCATTCAAACGTGCAATGAAGAAAGCAGTTCAAAATGCTGAAAAAGCAGGCGCCAAAGGAATCAAAATTCTTTGCAGTGGTCGTTTGAACGGTGCAGAAATCGCACGTAGCGAACATATCCGCGAAGGTCAGATTCCACTTCACACATTACGTGCCGATATTGACTATGCTTTGGGCGAAGCCCTTACGAAAGTAGGCCTTTGCATACTTTGCGTGCGGACATTGACTATGCGTCAATCCAGGCAAAAACAACTTATGGTGTTATTGGTGTGAAAGTTTGGATTTATACAGGTGACGTTGTAAATAAAGAAAAAATGGCCGCAGAACTTGCACGTCCAACAGAATATGCAGGCAGCACTGAAAAGAAAGCGCCAGCAGCAGAACATAAAGCAAAATAATTGTTTTACAAAGAAATATGACAAAGGAATGTTAAAATGTTGATGCCGACAAAGACAAAGTTTAAAAAACAGCACAAAGGACGCATTCATGGCGTTGCCAAAGGTGGCAGCGAACTCGCATTCGGTTCTTTTGGACTGAAAGCGATGACACCAGAACGTGTTACCAGCCGTCAAATCGAAGCTGCGCGTCGTGCAATTACACGTCACATGAAACGCCTTGGCCGTCTTTGGATTCGCGTTTTCCCAGACGTTCCAGTTACCAAGAAACCAGCCGAAGTCCGTATGGGTAAAGGTAAAGGTGCGGTTGAATATTGGATTTGTCGTGTAAAACCGGGTCGCATCATGTTTGAATTAGACGGTGTAAAACCAGAAATTGCAGCCGAAGCATTGGCATTGGCTGCTGCGAAATTGCCGGTGAAAACAAAAATTGTTGAACGCAAGGCAAACTAAGAAAAATAAATAACCGGACAGGTGATATAAGATGGCAGAAAAGAAAACAAAAAAGATTGAAACAAAAACAACCGACCTAGGCGCAGAAGCGTTGGCTTCGAAATTGGTTGATTTGAAAAAAGAAGCGATGAATATGCGGTTCCAGCATTCTGCCGGACAACTGCCAAAGACTCATGTTATTCGCGTAAATCGTCGCGAAGTCGCACGCGTCAAAACCGCGATGAACAAGAAAGCGTAAGGAATTAAAAATGCCAAGAAGAATATTACAAGGAACAGTTATAAGCGATGCAAACGACAAAACAGTTGTTGTCGAAGTTGAACGTCGTTTCCGTCACCCAATGTATGGAAAATTCGTGAAGCATAATAAAAAATACAAAGCTCATGATGAAAGCAATGAATTCAAAAAAGGCGAAATAGTTTCTATTGAAGAACATCGTCCGATTTCGAAAACAAAGAAATGGATTGTGCGCGGCCGTGTTGGCATCGCCAAAGATTCAACGGTTGAGGTCGAATAATTTATATTCGTAAAAGGTAAGAAAAAATGATACAAAACGAAACAATATTGAAAGTTGCGGATAATTCAGGTGCTAAACGTGCAATGTGCATCAAAGTATTGGGTGGTTCGCATCGTCGTTATGCCACAGTTGGTGACAAAATAGTTGTCGCAATCAAAGACGCAATTCCACGTGGTAAAGTTCAAAAAGGAACAGTGCAACGCGCGATAATCGTTCGCACAAAATTTCCTGTCAAACGTGCAGATGGATCAATTATTCGTTTTGATGACAATGCAGTTGTTTTGATTAACAAAAACAATTTCGAACCAATTGGAACACGTATCTTTGGACCGATTGCACGCGAAACTCGCCGTAAATACGACGTTCAAAAAATCGTGTCTTTGGCACCAGAAGTTATATAAAGGGAATTAAAATGAGAATCAAAAAAGGCGACGAAGTCATAGTGATTTCTGGAAAATACAAAGGTGTAAAGGGCAAAGTCCTGGAAGCGCACCCAACCGAAGATCGTGTTGTTGTTGCCGGTGTTAACCGTCGCAAATGGCACATAAAACCGACCCAAGAAAAGCCGGGTCACATCGAAGATCGCGAAGCACCAATACATGTTTCAAATGTTGCGATTTATGATGCAAAAACCAAAAAGCCATCGCGCATAGGGTTTAAAACCGTTGGTGATAAAAAAGTTCGTATCGCCAAAAAAAGCGGTGAAGAGATCAAAGCGTAATCGCAAAAGGTAAAACAAAATGAATGCAAGATTATTAGAAGTTTACAAGAAAGAAATTGTTCCAGCACTCGAGAAAGAGTTTGGCTACAAAAATAAAATGGCAGTACCACGCCTTTCAAAAATAGTTTTGAATATGGGTGTTGGCGAAGCCGTATCTGATAAGAAAAAGTTAGATGCAGCAGTTGCAGATTTAACAGCAATCGCAGCACAAAAACCAGTTGTAACCAAGGCACGTAAATCAATCGCTACGTATCGTCTGCGTGAAGGTCAAGCAATTGGAACAAAAGTAACTTTGCGCGGAAAACGCATGTACGATTTCTTGGACAAACTTGTTACAATTGCATTACCACGAATCAAAGACTTTCAAGGACTTTCTAAATCTAAGTTTGATGGAAACGGAAATTATGCTTTTGGAATCAAAGAACATTTGATTTTCCCAGAAATTTCTGTGGATAAAATTGATTCAATCATCGGTATGGATATTGTAATTGCAACAACTGCAAAAACTGATGATGAAGCACGCGCGTTGCTGACAAAAATTGGTCTGCCGCTGGTACTTAAATAATACAAAGGACAAATAACTATGGCAAAATTGGCACTGATAAAAAAACAGGCAAAGCGTCAAAAAATGGTTGCGCAGTATGCAAAAAAGCATGAAGCGTTAAAGGCAAAAATGTCGATTAACGCCACGCCCGAAGAACGCATCGAAGCTATGAAAAAAATGGCAAAAATGCCTCGTAACTCGAATAAAACCAGATTGCACAATCGTTGTTCAATTACTGGACGTTCTCGTGGATTCTTTCGCATGTTTGGTTTGTGCCGCCAACAAGTTCGCACATTGGCATCCGAAGGCAAGTTGCCAGGGGTAAGAAAATCATCGTGGTAAACAAAATATTTATAAACACGATCAAGAATTAAAAATAGAGGATAAAAAAATGTCTTTAACACATCCAATCGGAGATATGCTGACAAGAATTCGCAACGGACAAAATGCAGGTAAAGATTTTGTTCGCGTTCCGAACAGCAAATTGCGCGCCAATGTTTTGGAAGTTTTGAAAGCCGAAGGTTACATCAATGGTTTTCGTCTTGAAAAATTGGACGATAAACGTAACGATTTGATAGTCGAACTTAAATATATTGCTGGAGGTGAAGGTGCAATACAAGAAGTTTCGGTTGTTTCTAAACCAGGACGCCGTGTATATTCTGCATCCAATAAAATGCCGAAAGTTATGAATGGTCTTGGTGTTGCAATTGTTTCTACACCAAACGGCGTTATGACTGATCATCAGGCACGTTTGCAAAATGTTGGTGGCGAAGTTTTGTGCAGAATTATCTAATAAATAAAAAGAAACAGTAAAAGAAGGCAAATAAAATGTCCAGAGCAGGTAAATATCCAGTTGAAATTCCAAACGGCGTATCGGTTGATATCGTTGGCAGCGCATTGAACATCAAAGGTGCAAAAGGTTCCTTGATTGTTCGTTTGGATACACAAAATGCCGGATTGGTCACAGTTAAAATTGAAGATAATAAAGTTATTGTTACTCCGAAGAATGCTGAAGATAAAGAATCTCGCGCAATGTGGGGCACAATGACACGTAATATCAAACAAGCTGTTATTGGTGTAAGCCAAGGTTTCTTGAAAGAAATGGGAATGAAAGGTGTTGGATACAAAGCATCAGTCAAAGGTAAAGATTTGGTTTTGATAGCTGGATATTCACACGATGTTATTTTGCCAATTCCAGAAGGTTTGTCGGTTGAAATTCAAGCACCAACAGAATTTATTATCAAAGGTATTGATAAAAATATGGTTGGTCAATTTGCAGACAAAGTTCGCAAAGTTCGTAAACCAGAACCATATAAAGGTAAGGGTATTTTCTATAAAACAGAAAAAATCCGCCGCAAAGAAGGTAAAAAGAAATAATTAATTCATTGGCGCTTGCTGTGAATATAAAAACAAGATAAAATAGGTTCCGCTGTTACGGAATCGCAAATTAAAGGAAAAGTAATGTTAAAGCATTTTGGAACCGAAGAAAGAAGAGTTGCACGTAATCGTGCATCGCTGAAACGTAAAAATCCAGAGAAAGTTCGTTTGTCTGTTTTTCGTAGTGGCAAACATATAGAAATTCAAGCAATTGATGATATCAAAGGACACACTTTGTGTGCCGCATCAAGCAAAGAAAAAGGTTTCGCAGGTAAAGGTTGGAACGTTGCTGGTGCAGAAATGGTTGGAACAGCTTTTGCGGAACGCGCAAAAAAAGCCAAAATCAAAGATTGTTATTTTGATCGTGGCGGATATCGTTATCATGGTCGTATCAAGGCATTAGCCGAAGCACTTCGCAAAGGCGGAATTAAAATCTAAAATAATATTCGTGACTGAAATATGTTACGATGAATAAAGGAAAAAGTAAATGGCACGTTTTGAAGAGAAAAAATTACAGACAGACAATTTGGTGGATAAACTCGTTTCCATCAACCGCGTTTCCAAAACTGTTAAGGGCGGACGCAATATGTCTTTTTCGGCATTGGTTGTTGTTGGTGACAAAGCCGGCCGCGTTGGATTTGGCAAAGGTAAAGCATTAGAAGTCCAAGCTGCTGTGCAAAAAGCAACCAAACAAGCTAAATCAAAATTGATGCGCGTTCCATTAAAAGAAGGTCGCACTTTGCATCATGATGTAGAATCAAAATATGGTGCGGGAAAATTAATTATCCGTGGCGCTGCACCTGGAACTGGAATTATTGCTGGTGGTGCATTGCGCGCTGTGTTCGAATGTTTGGGTGTTCAAGACGTTGTTGCAAAATCCAAAGGCAGCAATAACCCAAATAATATGATTCGTGCTGCATTCGAAGCTTTTGGAAAAATGAATTCTCCGAAATCAGTCGCTGCACGTCGTGGTAAATCAGTTGCAGAAATTATATCGGTTCGTGATGGCAAGAAAGCTGTCGAAGCTTCTGTTGTTTCAGAGTAATTAATATAGATAGGGTGAATTAAAATGGCAAAGATAACTGTAAAACAAATTAGATCTGTAATTACTCAGCCGGAATCACAAAGAAAAATTTTAAGATCTTTGGGATTGGGCCGTATCGGAAAAACCAAAGAATTAAACGACACCGCTTCTATTCGCGGAATGGTTGCCAAAGTCAGCCATTTGGTCGAAATCGTGAAATAATAAAATAAGGCTATAGAATATGAAACTTAATGCATTGATGGATAATTTTGGCGCACGTAAAAATATCAAGCGAGTTGGTCGCGGACTTGGGTCTGGATCTGGTAAAACCGCTGGTCGTGGTAACAAGGGTCAAAAAGCCCGCGCAGGTTCACGCAAACAGGCAACTTTCCAAGGTGGTCAAATGCCAATCTTGCGTCGTTTTCCTAAATTTGGATTTAACAATCCTTTCGCTGTTTCTTATGCAATAATTAATTTGGGCGATATTGAAAAATTTATCAAATCTGGTAAAATTGATGCATCAAAAGAAATCACGGTTGATTCATTGATTGATGCAAAAATTCTGAACCGTAAATTAGGTGGACTGAAAGTTTTGAACAAAGGCGAATTGAAAACAGCTGTGAATATCAAAGCTGTGAAATGGTCAAAGTCAGCCGAAGAAGAAATCAAAAAAGTTGGCGGTTCAATCAAAGCTTAAATAAAACAATAACGATAGTAATGAAATTTATAATTGAACTTTTTTCAAAAATGTCTGATCTGCAAAAGCGTATTTTCTTTACGCTTGCAGCTTTGCTTATTTATCGTGTTGGTTCGTTTATTCCACTTCCTGGTGTGAATGCATCGGCGGTTCTTCATTTATTCCAAGGTGATAATGGAATGATGGGTATGTTTGATATGTTTGCTGGTGGATCATTATCTCGTATGTCTGTTTTGGCATTGAATATCTTCCCTTATATTTCTGCATCTATCGTTATACAATTGCTGAGTGCAACATCAAAATCAATGGCAGAACTTCGTAAAGAAGGTGAATCTGGTCGTATCAAGATAAACCAATACACAAGATATTTGGCGGTTTTATTGGCGGTTATCCAAGGTTGGGCAGTTGCACGTGGTCTTGAATCAATGGCACCAGTAAATGGTGTAAGCGCAGTTATAAACCCAGGTTTGTCATTTGAACTTTCATCTGTTGTAGCATTGGTTGGTGGAACAGTATTTGTTATGTGGCTGGCGGAACAAATAACCGCACGAGGAATTGGTCAAGGTTCTTCGTTACTTATTTTTGCAGGTATCGTTGCTCAGTTACCAAGTGGAATTTCAAACATATTATCACTTGGCAGTGTCGGTCAGGTATCGCCAGCAATGATCGCTTTGATAGTTGCATTTATTGTCGGTATAGTTGCATTGATCGCATTTGTTGAACAATCACAACGCAGAATTCAAATTTTATATCCACGTGCTGTGATGGCAAATGGGGTTATGAATAATCAATCTTCATATTTACCAATTAAAATCAATATGTCTGGTGTTATGGGACCAGTGTTTGCATCATCTGTTATGATGTTACCTGCATTTGTACAACGCTTTGTTCATTCCGAAGCTTTGTGGTTCCAACATATGATGAGTGCATTTACATACGGCACTTGGACTTATATGGCTTTGTTCACATTACTGATAATTTTCTTTGCGTTCTTTCAAACAGCGATTGTTTTCAATTCCGAAGAAACAAGTAATAATTTGAAAAATGCTGGTGGTTATATACCTGGTGTTCGCCCTGGTGAACAAACAATGAAGTTCTTAGATGGGATTGTTTCGAGAACAACTGCAATCGGTGTTTTGTATTTAATAGTTGTTTGTGTATTACCAATTATTTTACATACACATTTATCTATGCCGATTATGGTTGGTGGAACATCTGTTTTGATCGTTGCAGGTGTAGTGCTTGACACTATGAATCAGGTTCAATCTTATCTTGTTGCAAAACAATACAGCAGCGTGATAAAAAAGGCACAAAAACGTGGACGCTTTCGCGTTTAACAAAAACAAAATTGACTTTTGTCGCGAATAATATAAAATTTCGTGGCGAAATAAATGAAAAGGAAAAAGTAATATGGCTCGTATCGCAGGTGTAAACATTCCAGAAGCAAAACGCGTTGAAATCGCGTTGCAATATATTTATGGCATTGGACCAGCCCATTCAAAACAGATTTGTGCTGCGCTTAAAATTCCAGACACAAAACGTACAAAAGATTTGACTGATTCAGATGTTGTTGCAATATCTAATTACATCGAAGAAAATTTTAAAGTCGAAGGTGATGTTCGTCGTGAAATCACAATGAACATTAAACGCTTGCAAGATTTGAAAAGCTATCGCGGACTGCGTCATCGTAACCGTTTGCCAGTTCGTGGCCAACGCACCCAGACAAATGCCCGTACACGCAAAGGCAAACGAGTTGTTGTTGCAGGTTCTGCGACCAAGGGAAAATAATAAGGTAAAAGGTTAAAAATAATGGCAATCGCAAAAACAAAGAAAAAAGTTATTAAAAAAGTTTCACATGGAATCGCCCACGTTTTGGCGACTATGAATAACACACGTATTACAATCACAGATCAATCTGGTGCGGTTGTATGCTGGGCAACAGCCGGTGGAAACAATTTTAAGGGTGCAAAAAAATCTACACCATATGCTGCATCAGTTGTTGCAGAAAATGTTGCAAAAAAAGCAGCTGAATCTGGAATGAAGACAATTGATGTTTTAATGCGTGGCATTGGTCAGGGTCGTGAATCAGCGGTTCGTGGTTTAGGAAATGCAGGGTTGATTGTTCAATCAATCACTGATACAACACGTATTCCGCATAATGGATGCCGTGCAAAGAAAGCACGTCGCGTTTAATAATAAAATCCGCCAAATGGCGGATTTTATTATTTATAATACATATTGAAAAATTGATAATTTTTATTATATTTAGTGGGAATGAAAAACACATTTTTGAATTTTCGAAAAAAAATTATTGACCGTGTCCGTGGCGCGGTAAATGTCAGTGCTGTTGCGACAGTTGCGTATAATTTTAAAAATCATATGTTTGATTTATTTAAGAAAACAGGAAAGTTACTTGATTCTGCTGTAAATTGGGTAAAACTAGACTTTGGACAGCGTAAATCAATTATAAAACAAATTGTTCCGCACGCTTTGAAATTTGTTGGTGTTAATTATGATGTAAAAGTAAATTATTGCAAAAATTACGCAGAAAATAAGAATACATTGGGCTCTACAAACGGCCAAGAAATCAATATTTACGACAAATTGGTTGAATGCGACGATTTTGATAAAGTGATAGATACTGTCACACACGAGCCTGTTCACATAGGGCAAATACGAAATACCAATGCAACAACATTATCAAGGAATGTAATTGAAAATTGTTATTATAACTATGTTTCACCGTACGAAGATTTTGAGTATTATAAAATTAACCCCATAGAGGTCGAAGCGCATGCAGTTGGCCAGGGCGTGAGTCATGGTTTCACGAAAAAACTGCAAGAATTTTATATTAGTCGCGAGCGCGCAGCTTAAAACCTTAAAAAATCCCCATATTTTATTTGACTTATACTAAATTCCCGCGTATAATCGCTTGCCTTTACGGTGAAAATAATAAACTAAACCATTGGGGAAACAAATGATTGAAAAAAACTGGGCTTCGTTGATTAAGCCAAAAAAACTGCAAGTCAAAACTGACGAAACAAATCCAAATATTGCAACCTTGATAGCGGAACCACTTGAAAAAGGTTTCGGTATGACACTTGGCACAGCATTGCGCCGTGTTTTATTGTCTTCGCTTCAGGGATGTGCACCAACTGCAATTAAAATTGCAGGTATTCCACACGAATTCACATCTATCCAGGGTATCCGCGAAGATGTCACAGATATTATCTTAAATTTGAAAGGTGTTTATTTCAAAGCATTGACCGAAGGTCAACATAAAGCTGTTTTGAAAGTCAAAGGCCCAGCAGTTGTAACAGCTGGTATGATCGAAACACCAAGCAATGTTTCCGTTATGAACAAAGATGTTGAAATTTGTAATTTAGACAAAGGCGCATCACTTGATATGGAAATTATGTTGAACACTGGTCGTGGTTATGTTCCTGCTATTCATGCAGAAAACAGCCAACTGGGCGTTATCCCAATGGATTCAATTTATTCACCAATTTTGAATGTTGCATTTACAGCGCCGGAAACACGCGTTGGACAAAGCACTGATTTTGATCGTTTGGAATTAACTGTGAAAACAAACGGATCTGTTACACCAGAAGATGCGATTGCATACGCTGCTCGTATTTTAACAGACCAATTGTCAGTGTTTATCAACTTTGAAGATCCAGCACAAATCGGTGCCCCAGCTGAAGTTGAAACAAAGAAAGAACAATTGCCATTTGATCCAAAATTATTAAAGCATGTTGATGAACTTGAATTGTCAGTTCGTGCAAATAATTGTTTGAAAAATGACAAAATAAATTGGCTTGGCGAATTGGTTCAAAAGACTGAATCCGACATGCTGAAAACACCAAATTTTGGACGTAAATCTTTGAATGAAATCAAAGCACAGTTGGAAGCAATGGGACTTGGTCTTGGAATGGAAGTTCCAGGATGGCCACCAGAAAATATTTCAGAATTATCCAAAAAATACGAAGACCCTTATAAATAATAAAAAACTCGCAATCTGTGATTTTTGAGAAAATTACAGATTGCATGTTTATAATTCTGAAAAAATTCAGGTTATAAACAAAATCAATCCCTGAATAAATCAGGGCGATAACAAAAGCGCACGGAGGCGTAATAAAAAATGAGACATCAAAAGTCAGGACGTAAATTTAACCGCGATACAAATGCACGCAAAGCATTGTTTCTTGGACTTGCAAAAAATTTGATTGCACGCGAACAAATTAAAACAACATTGCCAAAAGCCAAAGATTTGCGCAGCGTTGTTGAAAAATTAATTACACGCGCCAAAACAGACAGTGTTGCAAACCGCAGATTGGTTGCCGCAGAATTGGGTAACGATGACACATCGGTTAAAAAATTGTTTGCAGTTTTGGGACCAAGATATGCAAAACGTAACGGTGGATATACACGCGTATTGAAAGCGGGCATCCGTTATGGTGATGCTGCACCAATGGCAATTATTGAATTGGTTGATCGTGACGAAAGTGCGAAAAAATCTGTTCCACAAAAGACAGAAGCAACAGATAAAAAATCAGAAAAGAAAGAAACGAAAGCTTCGGATAAAATCGCAAAACCTGCCGTAACAAAAGTTTCAAAACCTGCTGCAGGTCCTGCAATTAAATCTGGTGGTGCAAAAAAAGAAGTTTCAGTAAAACGTAGAGCTACTGGAAAATAAATAAAAAACGCCCGAAAGGGTGTTTTTTTATTACCATCTTTTTAGTCCCAAAATGTCCCATTATGACCTATGAAGTGCTGTAATGTGCTGCTTTTGCACAACTACCACTTAAACGGATTCGGGTCAAAATGGTCTATAATAAGGCAAAACCTAGCAAGATAAAAAGACATATCCGCTACATAGGATTAGGACATAATATGGACTTTATTAGTGAACTTCTTATCATTAGAAAGACATATTCATAACATTTAGGATCTTGCATTGTAATTTGCTCTTGCTCGGTTTGGTCAGATTTTATACAATCATAAAAAATAGCACAAGATTTTATGTCCAAATAATGGTATAATTGCCACGAGGAAAAGAAAGGAATTGAGATGCCAAGAAAAGACAAGAATGTAACGCCTAGTATAACCAAAAGGTTACAGTTTCTTGGTTATAATGTGGCAGATTGGGACGACTCTCAAAGTAAGCTTTCAAAAGAAATCACAAAAGTTTTATCTGCTGGATCCAAAAAGAAAAACGGAAACAGTGGGTATCCAGATAGAATATATTTTAATCCGAAAGCAAAACTGCTCATTTTAGTTGAAGAAAAGCCCTTTGTTAAGGACCATGACAATCCAGATATTGAAAAGGGAGCTGTCGCGGGCATAAAATGGTATCTATCAAGATTTCAAAACGAAAATTTGGATAAACCTCTTAAAGGATTCTTTGTAAATTGGAAAATCCTTGGTATTGCTGCCAGCGGAGATTTTGACGAAGAATACCAACACAAATTTAGTTGTTATGCATTAGATATAAAAACAGAACAGATTATTCCATTTAATCAAGTCTCAAATTTTATGACAGAAGAACAATTTCTTTCTCTTTTTAATTCCATTGATGAAGAAAAAGCTATTGCTGCCGTGGGAAGTTCAAGTAAGAAAATAAATAACCTACTGCGTAGTATAGATTCGCAAAAAAGACCAGTATTGTTATCAGCTCTTATGATATGTCTGCATGAAGCAAAGGGAAAAACGAATGACTTTAAGGATAATTATAAAACTTATTCACCGACAACAATAGTCAATAACGTTCTGTCTACATCAAAAGAAATTTTACATAATGAAGGGGTTCCCAACGAAAAGTTGGAAGTTTTGGAAACAGAACTTGCATTTTTGAAAACAGATCCATCTTTAAAAAGCAGTTCGATATTAAAAGACATATTGATTGAATTAGAAACAGCAGTTATCCCTTTATTTGATAACCACTTTTCAACCAACTCAAATTATGATATTATTGGAGCATTTTATGAAGAGTTTCTTAAATATGCGGGAGTTTCTAATGTCAAAAAAGGCATAGTTCTTACGCCACGCCATATAACTTCACTATTTACAAAACTTATAGATCTTAAAGACAATGATAGAATTGTTGACCTGTGCTGCGGAACAGGAGCATTTTTGATAGCGGGAATGAATGCTATTATCAATAAAATTTCCCAAAGTTCTCGTAGCGATAAAGATGTTGCAATTAAAAATGTAAAACAGAAACAATTGCTTGGGTTTGAGTTAAATTCAACAATGTATATTTGTGCAATTTCAAATATGTTATTTAGGGGTGATGGAAAATCATCAATTCATAACTATGATTCTATAAAAGATAAAAGAGCGCAATCTGAACTAGATAAATTCAAACCAACAATAGGCTTTATAAATCCACCATACAGTGGCAAAGAAAATGCTACGGATCCGACGCCGAAAGAAATTACATTCTTAACGAAGCTACTTGATAATTGTGAAAGATTTGGAGTTATAATAGCTCCTTTGTCTACATATTTTAAAGATGACGCTATTCGTAATAATATATTGAAAAAGCACACTTTAAAATGCGTTATCAATATGCCAAAAGATTTATTTCAACCCAACGCAGCAACACATACAGCAATAGCAGTGTTTGAAACCAATCGTTCTTTTGATTATGAGAATGATGAAGTGGTATTTTATGATTTGCGGGAAGATGGTTTCGTTCTATCTAAAAATAAAGGCCGCACCGATATATATGGCAAATGGAATGATATAGAGAAAAAACTCTTGAATGCTGTTAAAGAACAAAAAGAAGATCCCGATGATATAATTTTAGTCAAAACTAGAATCAAAGAAGGGGACGAATGGAATATTTATGCCCATAGTAAAACAGATTATTCTACTCTTAATGAGCAAGACTTCATAAAAAGCGTAAGTGACTATATGGTTTTTGAAGCAAAAAAAGATTTGAACCTATTAAATACAGATATTTCTGAGTCTGAATTGCTTAAAATTCTAAGTTCTTATTATGGAGACAGCAAGAGTGAATAAACAATATAAATATTTTACTTTTGATTCTGTCTTTGATTATAAACGAGGACGACGATATAAAACTGAAGACCACTCCGTAGGAGATGTTGCTTATATATCATCATCTGGCGTAAATAACGGTGTTGATAATTATGTGTCTCCGCCGAATTTTATGACAGAGTATGAAAATAAAATAACATTTGCTAATAGCGGAAGTGTGTGTTCTTTTTTCTACCATCCTTATAAATTCGTTGCTTCAGATCATGTCATGGTTGTGTGGATAAAAGATAAAGAGCTAACTAAAAATATAGCGTTGTTTCTTAAACCAATTTTTGAAAAATTAAAATATAAATATTCATTTGGTCGCGAAGTAAATTCGGACAGACTTCCCAAGGAAACCTTGTATCTGCCTATTGACAGAAATGGACAACCTGATTGGGAGTATATGGAGAATTTTATTGAAATTATTAGAAATAAAATTCAATTTACTCCAATAAAAACGAAGAATGCAAATCTAGTTAATAAGCTTGTTAATGTTTCAAAATGGAAAGAATTTTCCTACACAGATAAACGCCTATGGGATAGAATTACTCATGGACAAAGGCTTATAGCAGAAGATAGAATTAGCGGAGATGTAGATTATTACTCTGCCTCTGAATTCGACAATAGTCTAACCGATCAGATAAATAATCCATTATTTACGGAACAAAACTGTATTGTTTATAATACCTTTGCTTCTGCTTTTTATGTAGAAGGGGAGTTTACAGCATCTGATGAGATTTATTGTTTTCATAACCCTAGACTAAATAAATACAATGCATTATTCATTACAACAATGATGAAACAAAATAAGTATAAATTTAAGTTTGGTCGCAAAGCATTTTATAATAAATTCAAAAACGAGACCTTGTTGTTACCAGCAACTGAGGACAACAAACCAGATTGGATATTTATGGAAGATTACATCAAATCATTACCATACTCTGATTTGATATAAATACGCGTATAAAAATAGTTCGGATTACTTTGGACACAAAGCAAAAAATTGGCTATTTTAATGTAAAATAATAACGCAAATACTGCTACATATAATAGACATAGAAATCAAAAATAAAAAAGAAAGACCCGCAAAAGCCTAAACTTCTGCGGGTTTCTCTTTTCAGCATAAACTATTTTTTAATAGTTATTAAAAATCAAAGCAAGTTAAATTCTTGCTTTTATTTTTTTTCACATTTTGATAAAATAGAAAAGATAGAGGGATCTTATGAAAAAAAATTTTATTCTAGCGGCTATTTTGTCTACGATTGTTTTGGTTGCAAATGCTGCGACCCCGGTTCAACAAAGACGCAGTCCGGGTACATCTTCTGCTGATGCATTGATACCTTCTACATCATCTGCTAATTCTGCCAGAACAAGATCTATTGCTACTACATCATCTGCCTCTTCGGCACCGACTACATCTGCTCGGGCGGCTGTACGAACTACATCGGCAAGATCTGCGACACCATCAACTGGTTCGGTTGTTTCTGCGCGTGCCGGTATTACACAAAAAGTTGTGAACAGTGGTACAGCAATTGCTGCCGCGACTGCAAATACTGTGGTTGATCCTGTTTGCCAACAACGTTTCTTTGGTTGTATGGATTCTTTTTGTATGTTGGAAAATGATAACGGTGGTCGTTGCCAGTGTTCAAATCAAAAAGCAAATCTTGATACAGTGCTTGCAAAAATAGAATCTTTGGATGCCCAAAGTTATAAGCTTGCAACCGAAGGTGTTGAAAAAGTTGAACTTGGATCAAAAGCAGACTATGTATTCCAAGCTGCTTCGGATGTAGAAAAACAAGCAAATTCCGACCAAACCACAACACGTCGTAAAGCAAATCAACTTGATCTTTCCATGTGGAATAATACTGACGTTGACGAAACAGGTGATATTTTCGCAGATAATAATAATACTGATCCATATAATATTGCCGATAAAAAAGGGGACACACTTTATTCTGCGGTAAGCAATATTTGTATCTCACAAATTACTGGGTGTGAAAAAGATATTCGTATGTTGCAAACTATGTACCAGACAAATATACAATCAGATTGCCGTTCATATGAAAATGAATTAAAAAAGAGACAAACAGCTTCGGCACAAAAATTAGCAGCAGCACAGAAAGCTGTGCGTGACGCGGCACTTGAATCATTTCAAAACGCGAATAAATATGACATTGGGCAGTGTACGTTGGAATTCAAAAAATGTATGCAAACAACAGCTGGATGTAAAGATGACTTTACTGGGTGTGTAGGAATAGCCGCGGCACAAAATGCAAAAAATAGAGTTGGTCAGTCATCAAGTGTACAAATGGTTGATATCAAAGGTATTAATACAAAAATATCAATTGCTGCAAGTACAATGGATGCTTTGCTTTCTAAACGTCCGATGTGTGACAGTGTAACAAATTCGTGTATTGCAGTCGTTCAAAAAGACAAAGATGCAGTTTGGAAAACATTCTTGTCTGATATTGCACCATCTATGAAAACAGCCGAATTGTTGGCAGAAGATAGTTTGCGGACATCATGTATTTCAAATATATCAGCATGTTTCCAGAAAGCTTGCAAAGACACTATGGATCCGAATGATCCTGATGGATCTTATGATATGTGTTTGTCTCGCCCGGAAACTATGCGCAGTTTATGCCGTGTATCAATTGATCCATGCGAAGCTGCTATGCCAGATACAACAATAAATTCCGAAGGTAAATCTGAAAATGTATTATGGGGATTTGTCAAAGCTCGTCTTGCGTCAATACGTGTTGATGCTTGTACGACAGAGGTCAAAGATTGTCTGCAATCAACTGACAGATGTGGCAAAGATTACACACAATGTATTGGTTTGGATCGTGACGCAATTCGTGCAATGTGCCCACAAGATAAATTGGTTGGATGCCAAGAGAATGGTGTGTTCAGCTGGGATAAAGTAGATAATATTATTAATGGAATTTATTTGGGTATTGATAATAATGCAATTACACAGTGTCAGAAATTTGCAACAGATAAAATGAATGAAATTTGTGGTGATACTGCAAGTTGTGCTGCGTTTGACAGCGACGAAGCTATCGGAACAGACTCGCTTTATTCGTATAAAAATAATAATGGCGATTACGTGATCGATGGATTAATGTCGTTTGGAAATGTAAAATTATCAACAATCTCGGATCCAAATACAAAAGTAAATAATTATTCTTTGGATGTTTCTGCGTATCAAAAAGAAGCCGAAGCTGCTAACACAGGTGGAACTAATGAAACATTGGGTCGTATAATTGGATCTTTGAATGCTGTTCAAAATAAAATAAATGCCCAGATAGCATTATTAAAATCAGATACCCAGATAAAATGGTGTATTGAGGGTCGTGATATGACTCAAATTCGTGGCACTCGCGAAGGTGCTTCTGCGATGACAGCTCCGCGTGTTCCTCATTTATTAGACTCGTATATAACAACTATATTTAATGCGGGTATTGATAAAGCCACAAAAAATTATAACAAAAAGTTTAATGCCTTTATCGCATCTGCTAATGAAGGAAGATCTGATGAAAGTAACGCTGCGTTGTGTGCTGCAATGGCGACTAATTCAAAAGAACCACGTTGTGCGGAATACAGTGCAAAAAGAAAAAATATTTTTACAAACGAAACCGAACCTGTATGTGTTAAATACGAAGTAGGTCCAATGAGTGTATTTAGTGATAAATCAACAGTTGGAATTGGTGGTGCTTATTCTACTACATATACGATACCTGGGGCAAAATTATCTGATCTTGCAAAGGTTACATCAAACGGTCGTGCTGAATTTATTCAAACAGACGGCAGTGGAAACATGATTGCAAGCATAGGTGTTGTTGCAAACTATTCTGCGGATTCGAATACATGTAATGTCACAACCACAACAACAGGTTGCAAATCATTAGAAGCTGTTATAACAACAAATACTTCGACAACTTGCAAAAGTGGTGGATTTACATTCTTGGGTGGTAACGGATGTAAAGGTGGCGGTGGAATATTAAATATCGGTGGTGGTAAGAAAACAACTGTGACTACGCAAGAATATCATGGTGCGATATGTACAGATATGATGGAACCAACAACAACGGAAAACAGTATAGAAATGTAAAAAAACATTTTTATCATTGATGAAAATGTGATACAATGCAACAAACAAAGGAATGGAATATGAGAAGAATGTTCGGATTTTTTACTGGAATTTTAGCTATCGCCGGCGGTTTTGCTGCGAATAATTCATACGCTGCAACAGATGCCCGTGTTGGTGTATTTTCCAATACATCTTCTGCTAATGCACAACGTCGTGCGCCAGCAATGCCAACTATGCAGGTAAATATGAATGGTAATATGGGGGTAAATTTACCAACCACTGGTGGAACAACAACACAGACTGCTTATACAATTGATGCATGTATGGATGATGTTTTGGCATGTGTTAATGGTGGTGCTTTGCCGAATAAAATAAATGATTTGTACAATGTTGATTTGCGTAATTCTATTTTTAATGGGATGAGTCTTTGTGCTGCGCAAATTGATAAATGTATTTCAAGTGTTCGCAGAAATGGTCAAATTGTATATCATTCCGCATCAGATGTTTGGATTGACTTTAATTCACGTGTAATTCAACCAAGTTATTTCTCGTTCGTTTTGCAACGTACAGGTTTAACACCTAACCAGGCTGAAAACACATGTATTTTATTAGATAAAAATACATATGGAACATCTTTCACTGCTGTTGGTCAGGGTGATGATGTTACAAATGAATATGCACGTAATGTTGGTGCATATAATGCCCAAGATGGTGGTGACTTAAAGAAAACAAGCCCACAAGGTGTGCAAGCAAACACTACAGGTAGATACGATAGCCAACGTGGATATTATGCACGTTGGGATGCAACAACAGGCGAATGTTTGGTTCGTGTTGCTGCTTATAATAAAGGAAGCCAAATCAGTAATACTTGGTTGTTCGGAACACTGGGTGACGATAAACCAGCCGAAGTTTGGAAATCTGCGGGAACCAGTTTTGGTTGCAACAAAGATTTGTTTGGATTTAGTTTGTTGAACAATACAAGCACTGTTGCAGTTGTTGGTGTCGGTGGCGGAACGTTAGTCGGAGCAGGTGTTGGTGCAATTGCTGGTGCAAATTCAGAGCATATACTTGACTGCGATAGTTCAAAAGACCGTGAAGCGTTAAAACAAGAAATTGATGAAAATAACTTAACAGATCAATTTAATGCTTATGGTGTTGGATTGGTTCGTGGTGGTGAAATGTCAAAATCTCAGTGTACAACAATCACCGGTTTCCAAGATATGATTGCACAAGTAGAACGTCATCCTTGCGCAACAGGTGCAGCAAGTGGTGAAGAATGTGAGAATTTTAAAACATTAACAACTGGCAGCGGTCTTTTGAAGTGTACTGGTGCATCAAAAACAGGTAACTGTGTTGATTTTAACACATTATATGATGAAGCCGAAGGTTTGAAATTATTGTTAAAGAAAGTAAGCTCGCTCGAAGCAATCGAAGGCGGACGTGTACTTAAAGGTACTTTGATTGGTGCAGGTGTTGGTGCAGCAGCTGGTGGACTTGCCACAGCAATCACAGCGTTCGTTGAAAAGAATAATATCACTTGCCATGTTGGTGATGGTCTTGACAGTATTGCTTTTGGCAAATCAGGCAAAATTGATTCTTTGAAAGAATTCTATGTAAAATGGAATTTACGCTTGCCAGATACAATCTTGCCAACAGCATTGGTCGTAGATTGTAATTCTTGGAAAACCGCATGTGGAACTATCAAAGATATTTCACAATGTGCCGCCGCTCAGGTTAACTATAAGCCGGCCGGAGTTCAAAGAACAACACTTGTTGATAGTGCTTGCACGGTCAGCGGCAGTGTATGTATAGAAAATTATCCGGTGGCAGTATCGAACGGTGCATGCCAATAAATAAAGAACGCCCGAAAGGGCGTTTTTTAATAAATAGAAAATTTAAAATTGTTCATACTATCTGAAGATTAATTGTATTTTTTATCATTTAGCGAATATATTGACAAACATATTTTTAGTGTTAAAATATTTGTCAAATGTTTGCAAAGATCAAAGATTTTTTTTATACACGGTTAAAAACATTTATTGCGACATGCAAAGATATTTTTACCAACAAGCATTTGCTTATTTGGTCGTGCGTATATTTTATCGTCATTTATTTGATTTTTCGAATACTTTTTAGGTTTGATATATTATTTAATTTTTCGCATTTATCACGCATAAATTTGCATGGATTTTTTGGTTTTATTTTTGGGGCAATTTTAATTTCTGCTTTGCCGCTCTATTTAGCATCTGCTTCTTTGATAAAGAGAACAAAAAAACCTTTAATATCGATTAAAAAAGTCCCAGAAAAAAATAAAAACAAAGAAGAAAAACAAACAAATATCGCCCCGGTAAAGAGTGACGCAAAATTCCCAGAAAAATTACCAGAAGAATTGCACGAGCCATATATACGTATGCAGCGTGGACAGCTAATGCGTGCCAATTCGTATTTAATGAAAAATCCAATTGCAGATTTACCCAAAGACGAAACAAATAAAGAAGATGAAACGGTTGATATCGGAAATATACCATTGCCCGAAGATTTTGATACGGAATCAGATAATTATAATAAAACATTATCAATACCGGATTTTGAATCAACACCAACTTTTCGTGAAATAAGTTTTAATAAACAGAAAAGTGAAAAAAATATCTCATTGAATCAGCCTAAATTTTTGAAGAATCTTATTAAAAATGGTTACTTATTAGAAAAAATTGGAAATATTACTGTTGCTTCTTTGGGTTCAGAAACTTTGGCTATTGTTATTCATGACGACCAAGAATTTTGGATTCCAGATGATAACGGAGATTGGTTTGCCAACGGTCAACAAAAAACTTCACCTATAACTGAACTGTTAAATGTTGCAAATATGCGCAGTGCGTCACCCGTATTTGTTTTGACCCATACGAATATATTGAACTTTGATGAATGTAAATCGCGTTGGGAAGGTATGGGTATCAAAGTTATAATGGATAAATAATACCCATTGATTAGTTCTTTCTTTTTTATTCTTTTTCTGGTAAAATTTTTACAGAGAGAATAATGAAATTTTCCAAAGTTTGCTCTTTATTTTTTTATATGTGCACGGTTGCTTCGCCGGCATTTGCTGTTTGTAATTCTTTAAATTTAACGCGTTGTTTAGATTCCGCTTGTGTTCAAAATTCCGGAGACACAGGTGATCGTTGCCGTTTGTGCGGCACAGATCTTGCATCTGGTGCAAAAAATAACGCGCCTGCGATGAAATCATTATCAATCGGATCAAGTTCAAAAATTATTTTATCAGATGATGATTTGGCAACCGCGCCTGCAACAGCTGGTTCACGTTATTCTTGGGCGACAGAAAAATGTATTAAAAAAGTCGATGGGTGCACAGCAGATGATGTGACAAAAAATTATGACAGTTTAATAGAGCAATCATGTAAATCTGTTATTACAGAAAAATCTTATTCAAAAGCATTGTCTGCACAAAACGTTACAAAATCTGTGGATTCATGCAATATTGATATCGCTGGTTGTTTAACTGCTGATTTACGTTGTGGTTCTGATTGGTCAAGATGTTCCGACGAAAGCGTATATTCAATTTTATTTTCGGAATGTTCTATTTCAACTGGGTGCAGTGATTTAGTCCAAGGGTCAAAACCAACAATTGATGCTTTGCGTGTTTCTGGTCTAAATGCTCGTAAAGTCAGCGTAGAAAATATAACTAAGAAATATTCTGCTTTGCGCGAATCAAAAATCAAAGATGCGAATGATGCGTGTTCTGGTAATGGTAAGCAAATTTGTATCACTAATATTTGCAAAAGCATGGCTAATAATTGTGAAGAAGATTTCGAAGATGAAAAAAAACTTGCAGAATATTTTTGTAAATATGTGGATACAGCATGTGAGAAATTAAAATAAAAATAATGAATAATAATAAAAAAACATTTTCATTGTTTAATAAAATGATTTGCAAAACAATTTTATCATTGTTGGCTGTTGTTTTTTTATCAGATTTTGCATTGGCTGCTGGCGTTGTTTCACGTAATACTCCGGCTGCCCCAAAAATGCCTTCACGGGCATTGGGTGCAACATCTTTGCGAATGTCATCCGCATCGGTTATTACAGAATCTGTTAATGCCGTTAATACGGAAAATATTTCAGAAACAGAACAAACTGTTGTGACTTCACCTGAGCAAACGGGGCCGATTATTCCGGATAAATCAGAAAAATTTTCAAAACTTTTTGGTAATACAACTGGTGGCAATGGTGATGATAATGGTCGTCGTGATGCAATGCGAAGACAACTCGCGGCACTTGGTGCAGCAGAACAAACAGTATCTTCGATTTCGATAAATACTGCTGCGGTGACTGGTGGGGCAAGTGCATGTGATGATGGAATGCGTAAATGTATGGCACAGAAATGTGGCAGCGATTTCAGAGAATGTGCAGGTGATTCGGATACAATATGGGGCGGTAAGATAGAATCTTGCAGACGTGAAGTTTCGTGTGATACAGATGAATACACAGCTTCGATTCGTGAAATCAAAGCAGATCGCGATTTTAATCAAACTTTGTTTGGATTCACAGCCGTACGTGATTGTGGAAACAGATATAATTCTTGTATTATAAAAAATTGCGGTGATGGTTTTATGAAATGTGTTTCAAAATCTGGTGGAGATAATGTAATCGAATCATGTAAAAGTATTGAACAAAATTGTACAAATGTAGACAGTGGTTTGGCATCAAGGGCTATGGAAATTTTTGCAAATCTGCGCACACAAACTGCAAAAAATGTTACAATATGGGAAACAAGACTTTATGAATTACGTGATTTGATGGCAACACAATGCAGATTGTCAGGCGCCGTTTTAGATGAAAGATCTTTGTCATGCGTTTACACAGTTGAATTAGTTGATAATGGTATTGTACCGCTTGCTTCGAAAAAACTAGCAGCTGGATCAGGTTACACATGCAGCCCAGAATGGTTTGGGGTTGATTTAACAACTTACAAAGAAAACGCGGGCAGACTTACAAGTTCTCAAAAGGGTGCATCCGCAGCGGTTCTTGGCGCGGGTGTCGGAACTTTGGCGGGCAGCGCATTATCAGGACAGTTATCAAACACTATGCAAAAACAATCCGATAATAAAGAAGAACGTCAAGCACAAAACGAAGATGAATGCGCAAAGATAGAAGGCGCAAAATGGGATGATACAAAAAAGAGTTGTGACAAACCAGGAAATGTAATATCACGAACGGTTGGAAATGCTTCTGGTGCATTTGGGGATATCAAAAGTGCAATTAGTAATTTTGGATCTGGTGGAAAATAAAAATTATGAATTTGAAAAAAATAATTTTTACTGCGATGATTTTGTTGATTCCTTTTTACGGATTCGCAGACTATGAAGTTGCTGCTCCGACAATTACATCTGTAAATGAAACCACGCCAATGGAAATGCCAGTATATGCGCCATCAATTGATAATGGTCAAAATACGGACAGACCTGTAAGTGATGTTACAAAATATTACACAGAATTAAATTTTGAATTTTCGGAATTGGAAAATACATTCGCAAAATTAAAAGCAGCTGATTCGGTTGCAGCAAACGATCCGACAAAAACGATAAAGAAACGTCTTGAAGAAATTACGATTCCGATGGATAATAAATTAAGTGAATTCAAATTTGTTATGACAAATGATCAACCAAATTCTTTTGTAGATATGAGTGGGGTTGAAAAATCTGGTATATCCAGATTATTGGCTGGGGCTGGGATTTCACAAGCAGAACATGAAAAAATGTGGCGTGAAGAATACAATAAAATAAATAAAGAATACCGTAATTTTGCAGATGTTTTACGTCGCAAAATTTTAGAAAATTGTAAAGATTCGCGTTCTGATTTGGAAAACCAATTGCAAGCCGCTGCAAACGAAGTATCTACAGGACCAGAATTTGCAACGGTTATTGATTCATACAAATCTAAAATACAAAAATTATATCAATCGGATGGTTTATGTTTTGATGTTCCACCACAATACGATCCAGCAAAGGATAAAATTTTGGCGTCAGTTTTAGAACAAAACAGTAATAAACAAGTAATAAAAAACAAATGATAAGCATTAAAAAAATCTTTGCAGTTTTTTTCGTTTTAGGTGTTTCTGCACTGCAAGCTCGTGCTGTTACAAATGAAACAGAAGAAATTAGAAAAAAAACTTTGTCAGATACATACGGTGAAAACAGTATACCTTTATTTGAAAAATATTGTACATCAAGTATATACGCAGCAGGAAATTATATAGATTGCGGAACTAAAAAAATTACTTGCGGTTCAAACATAGATACAAATTTATGGGATGATAATGATACAGGGCTTAGTGATTATTGCGCAAAAGAAGAAAAAACAAATTCCAGTGAAAATGATAATTCAAAAGTTTCGGCACTTTATGCACAAAGAAAAGCTGAATGTATTTCTATCAAAGACGCTACTTGGGATGATAAGAAAAACGAATGCAATAAACCAGGCGATAATGCAAAGAAAATTGCGGCGGGTGTATCAACGGCTGCTATGGGGATTGGCGGAATGCAATTGGCCCAAGGTCTGGCCGAGCAAAGTGCCGATAAAGCGACAGCACAAGAAGTTTCTGCATATCTTTCGAACCTGCGTTGTGGAATTTCAAACGGATTGCATGATGTTAAAGTCGGAACAGAATCTACTTTACCAACATTTTCACCAGAGTTTGCAAAATTGCGTCAGGAATATATCGGTATCGATAGTAAGTCAGGATTGGTTGGAAAGTTAAAATCAGCCAAGGAAAATTTAGGAATCGCGCCCGGAATCGAATCGGAATTAATTATGGATACAAGCGGATTGTATAAAAATAATTCTGTTGGTACCGGCAGTGGACAATTCGAAACAGCCGAAGAAAGATTAGGTGATGACAAAAGCAGAATAAAAACAGGTGCCATTATTGCTGGTGCTGGTGCTGTGGTTGGTATAGCCGCTCCGGTAGTTATCGATAAAGTTGTTCAAGCAAAACAAGAAAATAAAACAGAAAAAGAGCCGGTAAAAACAAATGACGCGGCCCAGGAATAAGTTTATTTACTAATTAAAATTGGTATTTATTCATCTTCTCCGACAGTTTCCATCAATTGAAAATGTTTGTGTGATTTCAAAGCTTCCTCTTCACATGTCTCAAACCAATTATCTATGGAAACTAGTATATTTTGTATATATTCAGCATTTGATTTTTTGTCACCCCTGAATTCTGTTTCATTAATTATATGTGATAAATTTTTACATATTTCGGTAATAAATTTTATTTGATTATCTCCCATAACTGAAGATCTGGCCGATTTATAAATTAAATCATCCAGGTTTTTTTTATATAATTTGAAATTTTCTATGTCTTGAACAGATATTTTAATTGAATTTTTGATATCTTTGGCTTTTTTATCCAACATATTTTCTATCACAATCCATGATATTGCTTTTTTAATACCCATAATTTTATGTAAATTTCTTAGCAATTTTAAAATAGAAGAATTTATTTCAAAACTAAATCCTTCGAATAATGTATTATTTAATTTTGTTGATAACTTATAGTTAGAATAATCATACAACAGGAACATTATTGGTATTGCTATTAAATTAGCAGCAACATTTGATACTAAATCATTTACGGAATCATTATGAATATGGCGTAATGAAAGAAAATACATCAGTATACCTCCAAAAAACGCCATTAAATATGGAATGGATTTTAAAATAAATTTTCTCATTTGCATCCTCTTGTTAATATGAATCATTATAACATTTATACAAATATTCATAAATAGAAACTTTTAAGAGATTTTATTTGTAAAATTTTAATTACTATAAGTACTTATTATTTTTTTAATTGACGTAGATGGTCATATTTTTTATAATTAGAAAGTCATAAGAGAGAATATGTTCAAAAAATTAAAGATATTTGCTTTTACTGTTACCGCGGTTTTGCTCGTGCTTCCGCGCGCGGATGCTGCGACACAGTTTGAAACAGCTGCACAATTATTAACTGCGGCAAGGGCAGGGGACGTTCAATACGTAGAACGTTTAGTTAATGCAGGTGCAAATGTCAATTTTGTAGATAACACAGGTTTGTCTATTGTTTGTACCGCACTTATGAATAATGATGTTCGTGCCGCTCAGATTTTACAAGTTTATGGGGCAGACGCATCAAATTGCGATCAACAAATCAAAAAGTACAATAAAAAATTACCAAAAGAAGAATCAGGTGGGCTTTTCAGTGGGCTGTCTACCGCCCAAAGTATGTTGTTGGCGGCGGCAGGAGCCGCCGTTGTTGTTGGCGGACTTGTTTGGCTTGCAGATTCTATAAGCAGTGGAAATAATAACACAGGTGGGGGTTCTTCGGATCGTCCAAATAATGGTGGCGGTTCAACTGGTACAACTGCAACACTTTGGGGGACTCTGCCCGAAGGTCCAATAAGTTTCGCAAATTATAATCCAAATTTTTATTCCGATACAGCGATACTTGAAGATGATTTTACTTTGATGACAACTTCGTACAAAGAAAATTATCTTTTGATAATGCATGGTTATGCACCACTTGCACGTGGTTATATGGGTATGCGCACATTGCGTAATTTAACAACACATGCGCCATTATCGCTAGGCAGTTTTAATCTTGGCAGCAGCCCTGTGCTTGGCGGTCGTCCAGTTAATATTGCACTGATTACAGAGAATGGAATAAACGAGTCTCCAAATAATTCTTTGCAAGATACTTTCT
>CAZNTZ010000006.1:25683-35751 GCA_964576135.1 uncultured Muribaculaceae bacterium
CAACTTGCAATGGTACAAACTGTTCTAATGCTTCGGCGGCCAGTAACGATATGGTTTCCAGTAAATATTATAATAATAAAATTACCAAAGGTGCCGATAACGGAAGTATAACTGATGATTCAGCAAGTGAAAATTCTGACACCCTCAGCGTATTTGATCTTGCTGGCGGTGGCAGTGCAATTCACAGTTCTACGGCTGATGAACTCGATAATTTGCTCGCAAAAGTTATAATCGGTAATACTGGTGGCGACAGATCAGTTGCAGATTTTATGGGTTTTATGCCAAATGGTCAATTATCTGTTTTTAAGACTGGTGGTGGCACAGGGTTTGTTGCTTTGACAACACCAACCGCTGCTGGAACATTAAACGATTCGGTTACTGTAAACAATGCTTGGGATGCTGGTGAAACAATAACGATTGGTTCTGTTACAGACATAACTTTGAACGCGAATGGGACAATTACAAGTGCTTCGGATACAGATATTTCTGGATACAAGGGTGTTGACGGTGTGTTTTATATTGATGTTGATGGTGATGGCGTTATTGATAAAGCGTTTTCAATGGCGACCGCAAGCACGACTGTGAATTTGGTCAAACAGTTGGGTGACATAGATTATATGAATTACAAAGCAATGCGATATGCTGCTGGATTTGATAACGGGACTTTGACCAAAGTAATAGCAAATTCCGCTGGGAATTCTGAACTTTATGATCCAAATTCACAAACAATTTCTGATATTTTATCTTATTCATCAAGCAGTCGCAAAGCGGCTTTTGCAGGACTTGTTAACCAATATTATGATCAAGTTTCAGACAGCTATTCTGTTGGCACAGATGCAACTGCTTTCTTTAATGGACTTGGGTCTACATATTCACCTATAACAATTTTTTCAACTGGTGCATCCGAAACCGATTCGAGTTTTTCTGGTGCCCCAAAAGAAGCGTCATTTGAAAATTCTGCACCGCTTGTTTTTGATAATCTCGAACATTTATTTATGTCAGTTGTTGCCGTCAGTGTTTCAGGAACCGGAACATCTGGTGCAACAAGTGTAACTGGATATGCACCAACTGGCAAAGTTGTTTTATCACAATGGGGTGTCGATACCAATGGTGATTCAACAGTTGATACTTACTATAAATCACGTATTTGCGGAATTGGCGGCACAGGGACAAGTACAATTGATCCTTGGTGTTTTTCAGCAGCAGGTGTAACAAATGAATTGGCTGTTGCATCAATGGCGGGTGCAGTTGGTTCTTTGCAAAGCGCTTTTGATTATATGGATAACAAACAAATATTTTTGTTAATGGCACTTACATCTGATGGGCAAGCATTGACCGATGCAGAACTTCAAAATATATATACATTGCCTGCTTATTATCAAAGTCTTGTAGACAGTGGTATTTCAACTTATGCCAATGCGTTTATGCAGGTTTTCGGATATGGTTTACCAAACCTTGAACGTGCAACATTACCAAGCAGCAAAATTTATTATTACAGCACTAACAAAGTAATGCCATCTGATGGAAAGGGCGGATATTGGGTTACACGTTCTGCTTCGGTTTCGCAATTATCTTTGACAAAATTTGCAACCAGTGGCGCATTTGGTTCAAGATCTGCAACAATTTCTGCACCGGTTTTTGATATTGTTGAATCGGCAGATGGCAATGTTTCAATTCCACGTGTTTGGGATAATACTTTCACACTTGGTGCGGACAGTGCTCGCGGACTTTATATGGGTGATTTACTTGGTGAATTTAAAACTGGTAATTTTAATGCTGTCCCAGAACAAAGAATTGGGAATATGTTTTCAAGAATATCTTTCAGCGAATCGGTCAAAGACGGTGATAACTTGTCAGGATTGGATATTATGCAGCTTGGATATAATTCTGATGATATAACTTTGACTGGTGAATTTAGTCGTCATTTCCATGATTCTGAAAATGTTGTTGCCCGTGGTGATACTTCTAATCCGATATTGTCTTTGGCCAGCAACGCAACAAAAACAAGTTTTGCATGGAAAGTTGGTAATTGGACATTCGGTGCGCTGTCACTTAATGGTGAAATCACAGATGACGGATTGATGGAAAACGATCCGGCTATCTCTGGTCAGTATTTGCCAGCATCAATCGGTACAGTAAACGCAGCCGAATCGTCTGTTGCATATAATGCTGGTATTTTCAAATTTGCATCATCTGTTGGAACAATGAATGAATCAGATACAATTCTTGGCGCATACACTGATGGTTTGCTTGGGCTTGGCGGTGGAACAACAACTTATTTTGATACCAAAGTTGAAACAAATATCAAAGATTATGGTTTACATTTTTGGGGTCGTGCGACGTTTGCCCAAACAGCAAGTCACCCAACAGGAGATTTAGTATCCAATATTTCAAATATTGAATCGGATGCGTTCAGTGCCGGGGTTGATTGGAAAGGTTTTTCATTCGCGGTCAGCCAACCACTTGCCATTACAAATGGTAATATGGAATATGCGACAATGAATTACGATGTTGTTGAAAATTCTAGTGGTGGCTATGATCTTGATGCAACGCCATATATAGGTAACTTGAATTTGGCACCAAATGTCCGTGAAACAAGATTGTCTGGGGCATATCGTGCAAAACTTGGCGCGTTCACAGATGGTGCTATTGGATTTATCTATCGTATTAACCCTAATCATACAAGTGAATTTGGAAATGAAAGTGTAATGATGTTTAAAGTTGTACACAGACTGGGAATATAATATATAAAATATACTGAATAAAAAAAACGCGCATTTGCGCGTTTTTATTTGCTTACAACAACCATCGAAGGTCGCAGAACAACGTCTGCGAACATATAACCTGATTGTAATTCCTGGATTATGGTTCCGACAGGTTTTTCTGATTCAGCAGTTTGAATCGCATTATGAAACATTGGGTTCAAGATTTGCCCAACAGATTCTATTTTTGTGATTCCAACTTTGGCCAGCGCACCTGCAGATGCCATTAACAAAGATTTTATTCCATCATCTTCAGGGGAATGTATTGCGGCTGCTTCTATAGCATCAATCAGCGGTAAAAAACTTGCCGCGACATCCATTGAACGTGTACGTGCTAAACTTTGCGCATCTATTTGGGCGCGGCGTCTTGTGTTTTCCAATTCTGCCGCGCAACGCAAATATTTATCACGCATTTCTTCGATTTGTGCCTGCAAAGATTCTGTTTCTGAAATATCAGAATCTGAAATTGATTCATTAACCTGGTCGTTCAGTTCTAGATTTTCTTTGTCTTTATCCATATTTTCACCTGGGTTTATAAACACTTTATGCGTTTATTATAGGCAAAAAGTCGTCTGGTTTCAAGGATGCGCCACCAACTAATACGCCACCAACATAATCAATAGCCATAATTTCTGCAGCGTTAGAACCTTTTACGCTTCCGCCATATAAAATCGGTGTTCCACCAAAACCGAGTGATTTCAATGTTTTTGCGATGTGAGCATGTACATTTGCAATATCGTCCATTGTTGGAACCAAACCTGTACCTATGGCCCAAACTGGTTCATATGCGACAATTATAGCCGACGAAGCATTTTCTGGCAAAGATTCACGAACCTGGGTTTCAATTATTTCTAATGTCTGACCAGATTCTTTTTGTTCACGTGTTTCACCAACACAGATTATTGGGGTCAGTCCAGCGCCAAGTGCAGCAATTGCTTTCTGTGCAACCAATTTGTTTGATTCATTATGGTATTGACGACGTTCGCTGTGACCAACAATTACGAACTTTGCGCCTGTATCGCTGATCATTTTCGCTGATATTTCACCGGTATATGCCCCAGATTCATGTGCACTTACATCTTGGGCACCGAACGATATTTTTGAATCATTTTCGCCCAAAAATGTGAATGGTGGGCAAATTATAACTGTGTTATCCGTTTTCAGCTCTTTCAGCGCCTCTGACATTATTTTAAGCGATTCCCTAGAGCCATTCATTTTCCAATTACCTGCAATAATTTTTGACATTATCAATCCTTTCCTTGTATACCGCATTACTGGCGGCGACAGGCTCTATATTGCCATTTTCTGCTTGCGGTCGCAAGTAAAAGTTTTGTATATTATTATACAGGAATAAAACATACAAAGGGATATTTTAAATGTTGGAATATTTACGTAAAGCAGCGGAAAGACCGGTTGCAAAGATTTTAATAGGTTTATTGACTTTTTCATTTGTGGGTTGGGGCGTTGCCAGTTGGGTATTCGGTCAGGCCACAGGTGATGATACAATTGTCCGTGTTGGTGGAACACGTATAAAAACTGCGGATTTTGAAACTGCACGTTCACGCGCAATTTCAATGATGGATCGTGCAGAGCAAAAACAGCTTTATTCTGATCAATATACACAAAAGCAATTCAGTGCACAAATTTTGTCTGGAATGACAAGTCGTGCATTATTAGATAATCGTGCAAAATATATGGGCTTTTCAGTTTCTAATTCTGCGATTGCTGCGTTCATAAGAAATACTCCGGAATTCCAAATCAAAGGAAAATTTTCGGCCGAAAGATTTGATGCAGTTTTGAATTCTATTGGTTTTTCCGAAGATGCATATGCTAACTATATCCGTGGCGAAGCGTTGCGTGGTATGACAGTTGTTGGAATTTCTTCAAAAATTGAATCACCAAATTTTGCAGCGATAGCACTTTATAAATCCAGATATAAAACACGCAAAATTGAATACACAAATGTTTCATATGCTGATTTCCCAGTTACAAAAAATCCGACAGATGAACAGTTGAAAGATATATATGCCCAGAATCCAAAAATGATTCCGGAAACACGTGTATTAAATTATGTTTTGGTTCCAGTTGCAAAAATGGATAACCCAGACCAATATGATCGTGGTTATGACATTGCCCAAAAACTCGAAGATTCTATAATTGGTGGTGAACCAATGAAATCCGCGGCTGCAAAAATGGGTGCAAAATTTGTTTCATATTCAGATCTTACAAAATCATCCAAAGTTTCTGACCCAGTGCTCGGTGATTCAGTAATGTTAAAAGTGTTTGAGATGGATTCTGGTTTAGAGTCTGAAATAACTGAAACAAAATCTGGTTTCGCAATTTTCCGTGTTGAAAAAATATTGCCACAACATGCAGCACCTTTGTCAGACGTTCGTTCGCAGATTGTAAATTTATGGCGAATCGGAGAACAAAAGAAACAAGCATATGTCAAAGCAAATGAAATGCTGACCGCAAAAAAGTTTGGTGGTAAACCTGTTATTGTCGGTCGCGCAAATGGTGCACCAATAGACGTTTTAAATTCTGCATTTGCAAATGATATTGGTTCTTCGTTGATTGTGCCATCAAATAACTCGTTTTATATTTTGAATATTTCCGAAGAAATCCAACCAAATATTGATTCTGTAAAATTGGCTGCGATTAAAAAAGAGTCTGATAATTTAATGCGTCGCGCAATCAGCGATGATTACACAGCGTTTTTATCACGTGAATATCCACTGAAGATAAATGAACGTTTATATAAAAAGATTTTCGGAGAATAAAAAATGCCCTTTCAAAGGGCATTTTTTTAAGCACGCTTCTTTTGCTCTGCCATAATTTTCACAGGATCTTTTTTCCCAGTCGCAACTTCTTCATCAATAATAAGTTCTTCTACATTTTTTGAATCGGGCGCTTCGAACATTGGGGCCAGCAAAATCTTTTCCAAAATTGAACGAAGTCCGCGGGCACCAGTCTTTCTTGCTAATGCACGTTTTGCAATTTCATGCAAAGCTTCGTCAGTTATGTTAAGTTTAATACCTTCCATGTCAAACAATGCTTGGTATTGGCGAACAATAGCATTTTTTGGTTTTGTTAAAATTTGAACCAAAGCATCTTCGTCAAGATCCGAAAGCGATGTTATAACCGGTAAACGTCCAACCAATTCTGGGATTATTCCGAACTTAACTAAATCTTCTGGTTCAACATCAGCCAAATCTGTTTTATTCAAACGATCTTGTTTGCTGGAAACATTTGCACCAAACCCGATACCTGCACGATCATTTGAACGTGAAGCGATTATTTTCTTAAGTCCTTCGAAAGCACCACCGCATATAAATAAGATTTTGCTGGTATCAATTTGAACCATGCTTTCATTTGGGTGTTTACGACCGCCGCCCACAGATGAAACATTTGCAACAGTTCCTTCGATAAGTTTCAGTAATGCCTGTTGAACACCTTCACCGGAAACATCACGTGTCAGTGATGGGTTTTCGGATTTACGGGAAATTTTATCAATTTCATCAATATAAATAATTCCACGTTGTGCACGCTCGACATCAAAATTTGAATTTTGAAGCAGTCTGGTCAAAATACCTTCAGCGTCTTCGCCTACATATCCGGCCTCGGTCAACGTTGTCGCGTCAGCAATTGCAAAAGGAACATCCAACACACGGGCAAGTGTTTGTGCAAACAAAGTTTTACCAGTACCAGTTGGACCAATCATTAATATATTTGATTTTTGAATTTCGACATCTGATTTTAATTCTGCGCTGTTTCGTTTGTAATGATTATAAACAGCAACGGACAAAGTGCGTTTTGCTTCGTCTTGCCCAATAATGTATTCATTCAAAATTTTATAAATTTTTGATGGTGTCGGCAATTTCGAAGTATCGCGCGCTATCTTTGGATGGTCATCATCAGACAAAATATCAACGCAAAGACCAATACATTCATTACAAATGCATACATTTTTGCCAGATACCATGCGTTTTACTTCATGCACAGCCTTACCGCAGAACGAGCAATGCTTGGCTGGTTCTTTATCCGCAGTCGTTTCATTTATAATAATTTTGTCGTCGCTCATTTTATTTCTTTTCTAAAATTGAATCGATTAAACCGAATTCTTTGGCCTCAGCAGATGTCATCCAGTTATCACGTTCCATGGCATCAAATAATTCTTTTTTATCTTTGCCAGTAAACATTGCCATTTGATCAATTAATTTATTTTTATTTCGTTGATATTCTTTCAAACGAATTTCCATATCTGTAATTTGACCTTCGGCACCAGCATGTGGTTGATGAATCATAATGCTTGTATTTGGCAAAGCCATACGCTTGCCTTTTTCACCTGCTGCCAACAGAACGGCACCCATCGATGCAACCAAGCCCATACCGATTGTTGAAACAGGCGATTTGATATAATGCATGGTGTCCATAATTGCCCAACCCGCAGTTACATCACCGCCGGGGGTATTTATATAAAGTGAAATTTCTTTGTTTGGATTTTCTGATTCTAAAAATAACAATTGTGCAATGATTGTGTTTGCCATTGCATGTTCAACCGGCCCAGACAGCATAATTATTCTGTCGCGCAACAGGCGGGAATAAATATCGAACGAGCGTTCGCCGCGGCTGGATTCTTCGACTACGATTGGGACAAGTGACATATTAAATTCCTTTTGTTCGATTTTATCACGCAAAATACCGATTCGCTAATTTATATAGGTAAATTTACTAATCTTTACAAGTCCAGCAGTTTTCTAAGGTATTCCTGGGCATCAAAGTCTTTTAGGTCATCAATTTTTTCGCCGCATCCAACCGCATAAACGGGCAGGGGATTTTTATTCGCCGATGCGTATGAAATCAAAAAACCACCCTTGCTGGTGCTGTCCATTTTTGTGATTATAAGGCCGGACAGTGGGGCTACTTTATCAAAAAATTCTATTTGGTTTAATGCATTTTGCCCATTATTTGCATCCAATACCAGCAATGTTTCATGTGGGGCATCAGGCATAATCTTTTTTATAACGCGAATTATTTTTGATAACTCTTCCATTAAGTCTGCACGGTTATGAAGTCTGCCGGCAGTATCCAGTATTACAATGTCTGCGTTTTCATTATTTGCTGTTTCTATGGTTTTAAAAGCTGTAGTTGCTGGGTCACGATCACCACAAATTATTTTTGCCCCAGCAGTTTTTGCCCACCAATCCAGTTGATCAAAAGCAGCGGCACGGAATGTATCACAAGAACCAATTATAACTTTTTTACCTTGGTTTCCTAGTTTTGCAGCCAATTTTCCAATAGTTGTAGTCTTGCCCGCGCCGTTAACGCCGATAACAAGAATAATATGTGTTTTTTCTGATGTATTATTTTCAGAATTAATTGTTGTAATTTTTTCTGTTATTGGACGAAGTATATCGGCCAATGCTTGTTTTATTTCCGATTCGGAAGTTTGTGAATCTGGGCGAAATCTAGAGCGTAAATTGCGAATAATTTCATCGGCCAAGTTTGGCGCAATATCCGCGCCAATAAGTGCATCTGTCAAAGATTCCAAAGTTGCGCTATCGAGTTTCTGCGGGGCAAAAATGTTTTTTATTTTACTGAATATTCCCATGCGTATATCATAGCGTGAAAAATCAAAATTTCTAATAATTTTTGTTATTGATTGACATTTTTATATTTTCGTCTAATAATCTGCAATATAAAAACACAAAGGTATATTGATATGATAAATATAGTTCAAAAATACAAAATATGGTCACAAGAAAATAAATTAGCAAAAATCCAATTGCATATTGGCGATCTAGAAGCTGATTTAGATTTTGCCAAGAAAGATTTGAAAGTTATATTGGAATTACATAATACAATTAGATCAGAAAAAGTTCTGAATTTAACTAATGAACAAATATTAATAATTGAAAAATACAGCAAATATACTGATTTCTTGGGAATAAATGATGATGCCAGAATGATTATTCATACAAAATATTTATCAGCAAAAAAACAATTAGAAGAAGGTATTGTCTATATAAACCAGTTTATTAATGCAGAAAAAATAAAAGAGCAACGCATGGCATCGGAAATAAAATCTTTAAAACAAAAGGTTAAATAATGTTTATGCTATTACAAAATTTTAGACTTCAGAAATTGCATGAAAAGTTGCAAAATATTAAATATTTGAAAGTTTTCACAGAATATGATTTAGCGGTTGTTCAGAGCAGTATTATTCTTTCGCGTGGAAAAATTTCTCTAGAAGCATTTGTTGGATTAAACGAATATTCTAATTATCTGAGAAAAAAAATGGCAGAGTTAGTTCAACAAGAAAAAAATATAACAGGGTTAATTCAAAGTATCGACAAAAATTATACAATTGTCAGATAATAAATATTAAATAAAAAATACGGCCATTTGGCCGTATTTTTTATTTCGCAAGTGCTGCTATGCCTGGTAATTCTATACCTTCGATAAATTCCAAAAATGCACCGCCGCCTGTCGATACATAGGTCATTGCATCTTTGGTTCCTGTGGCTTCCAATGCTGCTACAACGTCTCCACCACCAATGATGGATTTTAATTTACCTTCTTGGGTGCGTTTCGCAATGTGATTTGCCAATTCAAAAGTTCCACGTGACCATGTTGGTTGCCATTCAGCCATTCCAACAGGTCCGTTCCAAACGACTGTTTCAACAGAATCAACTGCATCACAGAATTTCTTTATAGACAGTGGACCTTCATCCAAGATTTTATCCGCGCCACTAATATCTGCAATCAACTTATCCTCACGCTCTGCATTTGGATCTAAAACTTGGGCGATACCTTTGTCAATTGACAGTAAAACTTCGCAATTGTTTTCTTTTGCAGCATGCATTACAGCGATTGCGGTATCTTTTTCAGATTTTTCGCAAAGTGATTCTCCGACATCCATGCCCAATGCGTATGCGAAAGTATTTCCAAGTCCGCCACCTATGATAATTTTATTGCAAAGTTTAACCAGAGATTTTAAAACGCCAATTTTGCTTGATACTTTGGCACCCGCGATAATTCCGAGTAATGGACGTTTCGGGTTTTCCATAAGTACTGATATTTCATGAATTTCACGTGACAATAATTCACCAGCAAATGATGGTAAGAATTTTGTAATACCAAATGTGCTTGCATGTGCACGGTGGCTGACCGCAAAAGCATCATTTACATAATAATCAAATCCGTCCGCTAATTTTTTTGAAAATTCTGTATCGTTTTCTTCTTCGGCTGCATAGAAACGTAAATTTTCGAGTAATACGACTTTCTCTGAAGAATTATTAATAGA
>CAZNTZ010000007.1:0-31658 GCA_964576135.1 uncultured Muribaculaceae bacterium
GGATGAAAAGATTGAAAAAATTAATTGATTACATCAAAAATGTTAGAAGCGAGTGGTTCAAGATTACTTGGCCAACACGCAGTGTTGTTATCAGTGCTTCTGTGACTATTTTTGTGTTTTCTGCGTTGGCGGCATTGTTTTTCTTTGCTACGGACAGCGCGCTTGGTGCACTTGTAAAGTGGATCTTTTAAAAAAAATAAAACGAGGCCAAACGAATGAGTGATAAAATGCAATGGTTTGTTGTCAATGTTCACACCGGGTGCGAAGATAAAGTCGCACGCGAGTTGCGCGAAAAAATTGATTCAGCAAAATTGAACCCATTGTTTGGTGAAATTTTGGTACCTACACGTGAAATCACAGAAATCAAAGCAGGCAAGCGTGTAAAATCAGAAAAGAAATTTTTCCCAGGCTATATCGTTGTACAAATGGTTATGGCAGACGAAACATTTACTTTGGTAAAAAATCATCCGCAAGTTGTTATGTTCCTTGGACAAAAGCAAAAACCAGTTGCAATCTCTGAAGACGAAGCAAGACGTTTGCAAAAACAAATGGAAGAAGGCGGAAATATATCTGACGAAGCAGAATACGAAGTTGGTCAAGAAGTTCATGTTGTTGATGGGCCGTTTATGAACTTTAACGGAATCGTTGCAGATGTTGATAATATGAAGCAAAAAATGACTGCAACTATTTTGGTTTTTGGTCGTGAAACATCGGTTGGATTGGATTTTTCACAAGTTGAAAAAGTATAAGGTTTATTTTAAAGTATAAAGTTATGTCGAAAGAAGTAAGAAAAGTTAAAGATTTGGTTTGTTCAGGATTAAGTGTTTCAGAAATTGAATTGATCCGTGAATTAAACAAAAAGTCCGAGGAAAGATATCAAAGGCTTAAAAATAAAATTATGCCAATGACAAAGATTCGGTAAATAAATTTAATTACGTAAAGCGTGATTAAATTACCTTGCAAAAGCTTGGTAATAAAAATGTGGAAGATGTGCCAACATCGCACCACGAGCTCTGAAATAAACAGGAGACAAAAATGGCAAAAAAAGAACTGAAAGCAGTGGTCAAATTAGTTGTCCCTGCGAAACAAGCAAATCCTGCGCCACCAATCGGACCGGCGTTGGGTGCGGCAGGTGTTAACATCGCCGAATTCTGCAAACAATTTAACGACGCAACCAAAGACAAGGAAGCAGGTATGCCAATTCCTTGTATAATCACAGTTTATACCGATCGTAGTTTTGAATATATTATGAAACTGCCACCGGTGTCGTACTATATTAAAAAATCATTGGGTTTAAAGATTGGTTCTAAGAAACCTGGTCGTGAATTTGCTGGTACTATCAAAATGGACGCCGTTCGCAAAATTGCAACGGAAAAAATGCCAGATCTTAATTGCTCTACCGTTGAAGCGGCTTCGAAAATCGTTGCCGGTCAATGCCGTTCAATGGGCGTCAAGGTGGAGGAATAAGATATGAAACAGACAAAAAGAATCAAAACATGGGCCGAATTGGATATCGAAAAAGTTTATTCTTTGGCGGATGCAATTGAAACATTGCGTAAATTTGCCAGCAAGAAATTCGATGAAAGTTTGGAAATTGCTATCAAATTGGGAATTGATGTAACAAAGGCAGATCAAAATATTCGTGGAATGCTTTCGTTGCCACACGGTACGGGTAAAACCATGCGTGTAATTGTTATCTCTAATGGTAAACAAGACGAAGCAAAAAAAGCTGGCGCAAACGAAGTTGGCGGTGAAGATTTGATTGATAAAATCGCTGGTGGATGGTTAGAATTTGACCGTGTTATCGCGACACCAGATATGATGCCAAAAATGTCCAAAGTTGCTCGTGTATTAGGACCAAAAGGTTTGATGCCGAATCCAAAATTGGGTACCGTTACAAATAACGTTGCCGAAGCAGTTTCTACTGCAAAATCAGGACAAGTTGAATATCGTCCTGAAAAGCAAGGAATTGTCCATGCTGGTATTGGAAAGATGTCTTTCAAAAATGAACAATTGGTTGATAATGCAAATGCGTTGATTGAACAATTGAAAAAAGTAAAGCCATCAACAAGCAAAGGTCAATATATCTTGGGTGCGTGTGTTTCTACGACTCAGGGACCTGGACTTAAAGTCGAAGTAAAATAAAAAATTCTTGTCCAAGACTGATGGTGCTTAATTGCTTAATTTCCATCATAGACGAAAGAGATTTACTCTTTCGGGACACGAAAGGGTGCCGCATTCAGAGATGATTGTGGAAAGTATAACTAAAAGAAAGGCAAAATGATGAAGCGTGAAGAGAAATCTGATTTGATCTCGAACTTGCAGACTCATTTGCAATCAGCAAACGGTGTTTTCGTCATCGAAAATCACGGGCTTTCCGTCAAAGAGACCGAAGAGTTGCGCAATGAATTGCGTGGACTTGTTTCTGTCTTTAAGGTTGTGAAAAACCGCCTGATGAAAATGGCATTAAAAGATTCATCGTTCGCATCTGTGTCTGATTTGATGAAAAAACCTACAGCAGTTGCAATTGCAACTGATGGATTGGCAGTTACGAAAGTTTTGGCAAAATTTGCTGAAAAACATCCTAACTTGTCCATTGTTGGTGGAAAAATGGATGCAGAATTATTGAATGCAGATGGAATTTTGCAATTGTCTAAACTCCCGTCGCTCTTGGAAATCCGCGGTACTATCGCACGGATATTGATAGAGCCAGGATCACGCCTTGCGCGCGTATCCGCCGAGTACGGAAAAAAACAATAATAAAAAAATAGTGAGGAAAACAAAATGGCAGATATTCAAAAAATCGTTGAAGAATTGTCGAAACTGAGCGTTTTGGAAGCAGTTGAACTTTCCAAAGCATTAGAAGAAGCATGGGGCGTTTCCGCCGCGGCAGCAGTTGCAGTTGCAGCTGGTCCAGTCGCAGCAGCAGCCGAAGAAAAAACCGAATTTAACGTTGTATTAGCAGATGCTGGTGCAAATAAATTGGGTGTCATCAAAGCAGTGAAAGACATCACTGGACTTGGACTTGGCGAAGCCAAAGCGTTGGTTGAATCAGCGCCAAAAGCAGTAAAAGAAGGCGTTGCAAAAGATGAAGCTGAAAAAATGAAAGCTACACTCGAAGCAGCCGGAGCCAAGGTTGAACTGAAATAATGTTTAAAATGTAAAATCCAAAGTGCGACTGCACTTTGGATTTACGTTTGTGACATTTTTGGAATTGCAATTAGCAATTCTTGAAATGTTAAATAATTGCATTTTGCATTTTGCAAATTGCTAGTTCTTATGCGACGAAGGAGCACTAAATATGGCTGTAATCCAAAAATTCAGAAAGTCTTTCGGAAAAAGTTTCCTGCAAACAAAATTACCCGATCTTGTTGAAATTCAGTATGATTCTTACAAAGACTTTTTACAGTCTGAAACAGAGCCATCTGCACGTAAAAATACTGGCTTGCAAAATGTTTTCAAGTCAATGTTTCCAATCAAGGACTTTGCAGGCGTTTCCGATTTGGAATTTGTAGAGTACAGCTTGGATAAGCCAGCTTACAATGTTAAAGAATGCATGTTACGTAACATGACTTATTCCAGCAAACTCAAATTGAAATTGCGTTTGATACTTTGGGATATTTCCGAAGATGGAAAAAAATCTTTGCGTGATATCAAAGAACAAGAAGTTTTCATGGGCGAAGTTCCACTGATGACTGAACGTGGAACGTTTGTAGCATCAGGTGTTGAACGTATCATAGTTTCACAGATGCATCGTGCCCAAGGTGTTGTGTTTGGTATAACCAAAGAATCTAAAATTGCGGATAATCCAACAACGTATACTGCTCGTATTATTCCAGAACGCGGCGCTTGGATTGATTTTGAAGAATCCAAGGGTGTCGTTTATGTTCGTATTGATCGCAGACGTAAATTACCAGCAACAACTTTGATGCGTTGTTTACCAACTGCTGAAGATGAAAAGAAATGGAATGCAGATATGTACCGCTCTGTTGTGCGCGGAATGTCTGATACAGAAATTTTGTCACAATTTTACAAAAAAATTCCACTCAGTTTTGATGGCAAATTCTTTGAAGGTAAAATTGAAAGCTTTGCCGAATTGGGCGCTTATCGCTTAAACTATGATTTGTTAAATCCAAAAGATAAGAAAAATTTGGCAAGTCGTGGCGACAGATTATCAGTAAAGAAAGTTGAAAAAATTGCTGCGGTTTCTAAATCCTTTATGGTTGCTGCAGAATCACTTGTTGGTGAATATATTTTTGATCCTATTATGGATGGTGAACAAGTTTTGTTTGCAAGTGGTACAGAAATTACCGAAGAAATTTTGAAAGATTTTGAGAAATTAGGTATCAAAGAAATTTCAATTATTTCTATTGATAATGCTTTCTATGGGGCGCACATGCGTAACACATTGGTTGCAGATAAAACAGCAACCCGTGAAGAAGCATTGATCGAAGTTTATAATGTTATCCGTCCAGGCGAACGTCCAACTGTTGAAGCAGCTGCAAACTTGTTTGCACATCAAGGTTTTGATGGATCTTATTATGACTTGTCCGCAGTCGGTCGTTTCAAAATGAACAAACGTCTTAAAATTGATTCTGGAAAAAAACCAGAAGATGAACGTTTGCTGACTAAATCTGATATTGTTGCCGTACTTAAAACTTTGGCAAATATTATTGATAAGAAAGATGTTGTTGATGATATCGACAACTTATCAAATCGTCGTGTTAGAACAGTTGGTGAATTATTAGAACAACAGTTCCGTATTGGTATGGCACGTATTGAAAGATTGGTTCGTGAACAATTATCTAGCCCAAATATTTCAAATATGCAACCCCAGGATGTTATCAATGCAAAACCAATGATGGCACTCATTTCTGAATTCTTGGGTACATCTCAGCTTTCACAATTTATGGAAGCATATAATCCATTGGCTGAATTGGAACACAAACGCCGTATATCAGCTTTGGGACCTGGTGGTCTTAACCGTGAACGTGCTGGTATTGATGTTCGCGACGTTCATCCAACGCATTATGGCCGTCTTTGCCCGATCCACACTCCAGAAGGTGCGAATATCGGACTTATCAATCACTTGGCTTCGTATGCACGCGTGAATCCATATGGATTTATCGAAACACCTTATCACGTTGTTAAAAATGGCAAGGTTACCGAAGAAATGGTTTATATGACTGCGGACGAAGAATTTGAACATAAAATTGCCCAAGGTAATACTCCGATTACATCAAGTGGAACATTGTCCGAAGAAACTGTTACTGCACGTCATGGTGGTGAATTTGTAATGATACCACGTGAAGAAATTGACTTGATTGACGTTGCGCCACGTCAAGTTGTGTCAATTGCAACCGGACTTATCCCATTTGTTGAAAATGACGACGCGAACCGTGCACTTATGGGTTCAAATATGCAACGTCAGGCTGTGCCACTGTTGCGTTGTGATGCACCGTTGGTCGGAACTGGAATTGAACGCGAAGTTGCGCGTGACAGCCGCAGTGTTAAAATAGCAAAACATTCGGGTGTTGTTGAATCTGTTGATGCAAATCGTATTGTGGTTAAATGTATGAACAGTCGTAACGTTGTCACCGGTGTTGATATTTATAACTTGGATAAATTCCAAAGATCAAACTCTGAAACATTGATCCATCAAAAACCAATTGTAAAGGTTGGCGATCGTGTATCTGCGGGTGATATTATTGCAGACGGTTCATCGACAGATCATGGTGAATTGTCATTAGGTAAAAACGTTGTTGTGGCCTTCTTGCCATGGCGCGGTTATAACTATGAAGACTCTATTGTTATTTCTGAACGCATTTCGCGTGATGACGTTTTCACATCTATTAAGATTGTTGAAAAAGAATTCAAAGTTCGTGATACACAATTGGGCCCAGAATCATTTACTCGGGATATTCCAAACGTTGGTGAAGAATCACTGAAAAATTTGGACGAATCCGGAATTATCTATATCGGTGCCCACGTAAAGCAAGGTGATATTTTGGTTGGACGCGTTTCGCCGAAATCCGAAACTCTGCTTACCCCAGAAGAAGCACTTTTGCGTAATATCTTTGGTGAAAAAGCATTGTCTGTGAAAGATACATCTTTGCGCGTTGGTCCAAATGAAGAAGGAACAGTTATCGGTGTTAACGTTTTGACACGTCATGGTGTTAAAAAAGACGAACGCACACAAATGATTGAACTTCAGAAAATTGAAAAGATCAACAAAGATCGTGAAGAAGAATTGGAAATCATTGAACGTGGTTTTGCCAATCAGGTTTTCCAAATTGCCGAAGGATTGGTTATCGAAAATGGTACGGGCAGCTTGAAACCATTTATTGGTAAAAAATTGACCGAAGAAGTTTTCGAAGGCATCCGTGCATCAGATATGAAAAAGATTTCTGTGCGCAGCAAAGAAGCACAATCGCAAATTGATGAACTGCGTGAAAAACACGTTGTTGCATTAAAGAATTTGAATGAACATGCCGATCGCGAAGTTGAAAAAGTTTCCGAAAGCAATTCATTATCAGCGGGTGTTTTGAAAGAAGTCAAAGTTTACATTGCGCACAAAATGAAATTACAACCGGGTGATAAAATGGCTGGTCGCCATGGAAACAAAGGTATCGTTTCAAAGGTTGTACCAATAGAAGATATGCCACACTTGGCTGATGGAACACCTGTTGATATCGTTTTGAATCCACTTGGCGTACCAAGTCGTATGAACGTTGGACAGATTCTTGAAGTTCACCTTGGGGCAGCCGCGTTTGCACTTGGAAAACAAATCAGCGATGTTTTGGATGAAATCAAAAATAAACGTGCAGTCACAGATGATTTACGCGCTTTGATGGGAAAAATTTATGGTAAAGACATCGCAGCACAAATCGAAAAAATGACTGATACAGACGTTCGTGCAGCAGCAGTGTTGTTGTCTGATGGTGTGCCGATGGCGACACCAACATTTGACGGTGCAACATCAGATGAAATCCATAAAATGTTAAAGCTTGCCAAGATGCCAGAAACAGGTCAATTTGATTTGTATGACGGAATGACCGGCGAAAAATTCGAACGCCCAGTTACAGTTGGTGTAATGCACATGTTGAAACTGCATCACTTTGTTGATGAAAAGATACACGCGCGTTCTGTTGGTTCGTATTCACTTGTTACACAGCAACCACTTTCCGGTAAAGCTCACTTTGGTGGACAAAGACTTGGTGAAATGGAAGTTTGGGCATTAGAAGCACACGGCGCAGCACACTTGCTGAAAGAAATGTTGACTGTTAAATCTGACGACATTACTGGCCGTAATAAAATGTATGAAACAATCATCAGTGGCAGCATGGATATCCAAACTGGTACACCAGAAGCGTTTAACGTGTTCGTTCGCGAATTGCGTGGACTCGGACTTGCGCTGACACCAAAGAAACTTGACTAAAACAGAGATAACTCAGGAGCAAAAATATGGCAAATATGTTGCAAAAAATATTTGGGCAAATTGAAACGAAAGAGCAATTCGATGCTTTGCGCATTTCAATTGCGTCGCCAGAGGAAATTCTCTCTTGGTCGCGTGGTGAAGTTAAAAAACCAGAAACGATAAATTATCATTCGCTGAAGCCAGAAACCGAAGGATTATTCTGTCAACAAATCTTTGGTCCAGTTAAAGACTATGAATGTGCATGCGGAAAATATAAACGTATTAAATTTCGCGGTGTTGTTTGTGAACGTTGCGGTGTAGAAGTTGGATCTTCGTCTGTACGTCGTGAACGTATGGGTCATATTAAATTGGCAACACCTGTGTCACATACTTGGTTTTTACGTGAAGGTAAAGTTGCAACATTGCTCAACAATTTGCCACAAAAGAAATTGGAACAAGTAATTTATTATGACGCATATATTGTCACTGAACCAGGACTGACATCATTGAAACTTTATGATGTTATTTCAGAAGATGAATATCAAAGTGCTTTGGAAGAATATGGTGCAGATACATTCCGCGTTGGAATTGGCGCCGAAGGTGTTCGTGAAGTTATCACAAATATGGATATGGGTGACGAACGTACACGTTTGCGCGCAGAACTCACAGAAACCAAATCCGAAGCAAAACGCAAGGGAATTATTAAACATTTGAAATTGGTCGAAGCGTTTTTGGAATCAAAAACAGAACCATCATGGATGTTACCAGAAGTTTTGCCAGTAATTCCACCGGATATGCGACCATTAGTTACACTGGAAGCAGGCCACGTTGCAGCATCAGATTTAAATGATTTATATCGCCGTGTTATTATTCGTAACAATCGTTTGAAAAAATTGATTGATTTACACGCACCAGAAATTATCGTGCGTAATGAAAAAAGAATGTTACAAGAAGCGGTTGATTCGTTATTTGATAATGGACATAAACAACGCCCAATGGTTTCACAAAATCGTCGTCCATTGAAATCTTTGTCAGATTCATTGCGCGGTAAATCTGGACGTTTCCGTATGAACATGTTGGGTAAGCGTGTGGATTCTGGACGAAGCGTTATTGTGTCTGGACCAACACTTAAATTACATCAAGTTGGTTTACCAAAATCTATGGCACTTGAATTGTTCAAACCATTTGTTTTCTCACGTCTTATGGCTGGGGAATATGCAAATACATTGCGCACAGCACGTAAAATGGTTGAAAATGGTGAACCGGTTGTTTGGGATATTCTGGAAAAAGTTATTTATCATCATCCAGTATTGTTAAACCGTGCTCCATCTTTGCACCGTTTGTCATTGCTCGCGTTTGAACCAGTTTTGATCGAAGGTAAAGCTATCCGTTTGCATCCATTGGTTTGCAAAGGATTTAATGCTGACTTTGACGGTGACCAAATGTCTGTGCACGTTCCAATTTCATTAGAAGCACAATTAGAAGCAAGAACATTGATGTTGTCTTCGAATAACATTTTGCATCCTGCGAATGGTGAACCAGTTATCGTTCCATCACAAGACATGGTTTTAGGTATTTATTATCTGTCATTAGTTGCAGGTGAACATACTGATAAATCACCACGTTTTGCAAATATGGATGAAATCAAATTGGCATTGGAATCCAAAGCGATTACATTGCATACACCGATTATCGCACGTGTAAAAGGTACAACTTATAAAACATCGGCCGGTCGTATGATTTTAGGCAGCTTATTGCCAAAAGTTGAAAGCATGCCGTTTGATTTAGTAAACAAAGTTATGCCAGTTAAAGAAATCAAATCATTATTATCCACAACTTATGAACATTGTGGTGACAAAGAAATGATTATTTTGGCGGACAGTTTGAAAAATACTGGTTTTGAATATGCTGCACGTTCGGGTATTTCTATTGGTTTCGACGACATCGTTATTCCAGAAGAAAAACAACAGATTATAAAATCTGCCGAAGACAAAGCCGAAGAAATTGAAAAACAATACCAAGACGGTTTGATTTCAAATGGTGAACGTCATAACAAACTTATCGACATGTGGGGATCTGTCACAAATAAATTAGGTGACTTGGCATACTCTGCCTTCCGTAAAAGCGAAGGGTCAAACTGGAATTCCATCAGTATGATGGCTGAATCCGGAGCACGTGGTAATAAGACTCAGATTCAACAGCTTGCAGGTATGCGTGGATTACCGACAAAGCCAGATGGATCAATTATTGAAGTTCCGATTATTTCAAACTTTAAAGAAGGTTTGTCTATGTCTGAATACTTTACATCGACCCATGGTGCTCGTAAAGGTATGTCAGATACAGCTTTGAAAACAGCTGACGCTGGATATTTAACACGTCGTTTGGTTGAATTAGCACAGAACACTGTTATCACAGAACACGATTGTGGAACGCATGAATTTATTACTGCGACACCTGTGTTTACTGGCGGTACTTTGACAGTTGCGCTGGGTGACATTATATTGGGTCGCACTGCTGCACGTGATATTGTGCATCCAACAACTAAAGAAGTTATCGTTGCTGCGGGTGAATTAATCAGCAAAGCAGCTGCAAAGAAAATCAACGAATCTGGATTACCATCTGCAGATATTCGCAGTGTTTTGACATGCCAATCCGATGGATTGTGTGCAAAATGTTACGGTATGGATTTGTCACGTGGTACATTGGTTCACGTTGGCGAAGCAGTTGGTGTTATCGCTGGTCAATCAATTGGTGAACCTGGAACACAGCTGACGTTGCGTACCTTCCACGTTGGTGGTATTGCAGCAGGTGGTGCAGACAGTCACTTTGTTGAAACACCTGTATCCGGTACAGTTAAATTTGTAAATGTTAATACAATTAAAAACTCGTTCGGTCGCGTTGTAGTTCTGTCACGTGGTGGCGAAGTTAAAATAATTGGCAAAAATGGTTCTGAATTATTCACAACAAAATTGCCGTATGCATCAATGCTGATTGTATCTGACGGAGACACAGTTGAAGCCGGCAGCAAGATGGCTGAATGGGATCCATATTCAAGCACGATCATCGCTGAAAAAGACGGTATTGTTGCGTTTAATGATTTGGTCGAGAATTTATCTTATTCCGAAGAAGTCGACGCTCTGACCGGTATCACAAGCCGTAAAGTTACAAACTGGAAAGCGGTTACAAAGAAAGCTTTGAAACCAGCTATTACATTAGTTGACGAAAAAGGCGAACTTGTTTCTTTGGGTGGTAAAAAAATCGCAGAATATTTGTTACCAATTTATTCAATACTTAATGTATCGAATGGGCAAAAAGTTTCTGCGGGTGACGTTCTTGTCCGTATCCCAATGAAGACACAAAGAACACGTGATATTACCGGCGGTCTGCCACGTGTTAACGAATTGTTAGAAGTGCGCCGTCCACAAAATCCAGCTATTTTGGCAGAGATTGATGGTGAAATTGAAATTGAAGATACCAACAAGCAAAAAATTATCGTGCGTATTTTACCAACAGATGGCAGTGCACCAGTTGAGTATGCAATACCAAAAGGTGTAAACTTGCTCGTACGTGCAGGTGAAATGGTTAGAAAAGCCGACTATTTGGTTGATGGCGAACCAGTTCCACAGGATATATTGCGCATATTGGGTCAAAAAGCACTTGCCCAGTTTATGGTAGAGCAAATCCAACAGGTTTATCGTCTGCAGGGTGCAATCATCAACAATAAGCACATGGAAATTTTGATCCGTGAAATGACACGCCGTGTCGAAGTTACGATTCCAGGTGATACTGGTTTCTTGATGGGGCAGGTTGTTGACCGTGTTGATTTCGAAGAAGAAAACGCACGCGTTGCCAAAGACGGTGGTAAAATAGCCGAAGCCAGCCAAGTTTTGGTCGGACTTACACGCGCATCACTTACAAGTCGTTCATTTATATCAAATGCATCGTTCCAACAAACAACAAAAGTTTTGGTTGATGCTGCGATTTCTGGTGCAACAGATAGATTGGCCGGTATCAATGAAAATCTTATCGTTGGAAGATTGATCCCAGTCGGAACAGGTGCATATGTTCGTCGTGTTCGTGAAATCGCACATGAAGAAGAAAAAGTTGAACGCATTGCAGCTGACGCTGGCAACGGTGAACAACAAATGTTGGGTATTTAAGTAATATAAAAAAAAGCAAACACCAAAGTGGCAGAGAACGTTTAAGTTTTCTGTCACTTTGTTGCAATTAGAGGGTTAATATGAAAAAAATTCCTGCAATTTTCTGTGATATCGACGGTGTGGTTGCTAAAAAATACATGGCGACCGATTTTAATTATGATCGGTTTGGTGCACCAAATCCAAATATGATAAAAATTCTTGAAAGTTTATCACGTGATTTTGAAATTATTTTCATCACAGGCAGATGGGCAATGGGTCAAAAAAATGTTGAAGAATTTATATCATCGTTATCACCGAATTTAAAATATCGCGCGTTTTGCAAAGACAAAGATTATCCTGGGACAACCGCAGAATATAAAGTTTCAATCATTAAAGAGCTTGAAGAACAAGGTTATGAATTTTATTTAGGACTTGACGATCATAGCGCTGTTGTCGGCCTTATGCATAATCATGGATTATTTATGGCGCATGTTTTATCAGATTAAAACCGCTTTTTAAAGCGGTTTTTTTAGTGACTGTATGTAATATATTGATGCAAGTATTCATTATCTTCGCCTGAATCCACAGCAGTCATTTTTGCAGTTTCAATTTTACCTTTAACTTTTTCAAAGTTTTCATCAAGCCATTTTTGTGCTTTTAAACTTTCGTCTGCAATTGATACACTTTCTGGTACAGCAAAATGCCATTCGTCATAATCAATTTTACCTTCGTCATCAGCGAAAGATTTGGTATCTTTGAGAGTTATTTTTATAGTTCCAAGATAATAAATTTTTCCAGAATTTGGTATTTTTGTAATCTCAAATTTTGGATTTGATAATTTTGTATAGTAGAAATGTTCTGTATTGCTTAACCAGAATGCCTTATGGTTTGATTCAAACACAATCTTGCGAATTTCAATTGGTTTTCCAGCAGGAGCTTCGAAAGCGAAAAATTTATTTGCTTCAATATTATCCCAAGTATATTCATCTAACTGATCATCATCAAGATTTTGCGGCGCATCTTTTGGTGATATCAATGCAGCAAACGAATTAAAAGTATCATCTTTATCAGATGCTTTTTCCCAATTTTCACTTATTGCTGGTGACAGTTCCAGTTTTGCTATGAATATGGCATTCTCGTCCTCTGGCTTGTCAGAAAAAGACAGAGGAGAGTTTGTGCCACTGCAAGAACAAAGTAAAAACGATAAGGTTAAAAAAACAAACCTTTTCAAAAGTTGATCCTTTGTTAGAATTGCCATCTGATACCTGCAAACAATGTGTTAGAGCTCAGCGAATAATCAACCAAGGAAACTACATCATGTCTGAGTCCTGCATCAAGTGCAAAATCTTTTGATAATTTGAAAGTTGCACCCATTTGAATTTGCCATGAAATACCAGCACCACCAGTGTCTTCATCACCATCTGAATTTACAAATGCCATTCCAAGACCGGCGCCAAGATATGGTCTTGCGGTCCATTCTTTTGGTCCAAAATCAGAATAGAAATTAAACGATAAACCAAGTGGTGAAATTCCAAAACCATGTTCAGAGAAAGAATATTTTCTTAACTCGCCTTCGTAACGCCAATAAAGCCAACGATTAGAACGATAAGTAGAACCAAGTGCAATATTCCAACCAGCACCGTGGAACGAGTCACCTAAATATTCAGCGTCAGCAGATGCAAGCCCGAGTTTCAAAGATAAATAGTTGTCTTTGATATTTCCTGCGTTTGCGGTTCCAGCAACAAAAACTGTTGCAAGGGCGATTGGTAATATTAGTTTCATAATTTTCTCCTTTGACCGGATATTAACTATACTGAGTCCTAAATTCAAGAATAAAAATACAGGATTAGTTTTTTAATAATTTTTTTGCATATACAAATCAATATACAAAATAGACTAATTTTTTAGGACGAATACTTTGATTTTCTTAACAAAAATCACAAAAAATTATATGAATATTATAAACTATAAAACCAATTATTTTTTATAATAAATACCTATAAAGTCCACAGAAATACTAACTTTTTATTAAAATATGGCGGATTTGTGCATTAAATTATAAAAAATAAATCGATTCGTTTTTTGCTTGACTGGCGATTCGTTTTTATTCTATGATTCATTCGAAAAGGTATAGACATGTGTGTAGATTTCTCAGAAATCCCTTGCTATACAAAGATTTTCAAGCCAAATGGCTGAATAAAAAAACGAAAGGAGAACAGAGAATGGCGCAAAATATAAAAAATATAATGGCTGCGTTGGACAGAGTTTTAACAACAACAGTTTGGGTTAATGCAGATCGTCAGATTGTTTCCTTGGCTGACGAATTGAATGTTGGTGCCGCCGGAGCACCACGTAGCATAGAAGATTTAGCACGTGCTTCGTTGATTGGTGCTTATGTTTCTTTGCAAATTCGTGGTGATAATTTTGATGTCGCAGCGGAATCACTTGAAACATCTGTTTTGGCCGCCCGCGTCAAAGAAATGGTGTTTTCAGAGGCCAAGAAAGTATTAGACAGCGAAGTTGCTAGCAAAACTGAAAAACTGGCAATGGTTGCATAATTTTGGGCATAGATAAAAAACGTTTGTATTTTAAGTTTTTTATCCAAGCCATGCTAAGATTCCGGTTATTCCGGAAGGAAGGGAGCGCCGCGGAACTTAAATGTTCCGCGGTTTTCTTATATCTATCATCAAATATTTAATGTCAATACAATACTTGACAATTTTTTTTTAAAGTATTATATTTTTACAGAAATAAAAAGTAAAATAGGGCAAAATAAATATGACAAAATTAAAAAATAATTATGTAATAGATTTGAATAACGTATACAGCGTATCTATATTTTTTGAGTTTTGTAGCGAGACCCCGATGCATGTTATTGCTAAAAATGGCGAACAGATTATAAAAAAATCAGATTTTAATGAATTAAAATGGTTTCCAAATCCTGGTGCACATGAAATGGTAAAGTTTTATGATTTGAACAAGGGAACAATGGGAGAAAAATTAGCCAGTACAATAATTGAATATCTGGATAAAAATACCAAAGAACCATGTATGTGGCTTTTTCCAAATAATTCAGTTTCTGTTGCTTGTAAATATCATAAAGATGTAGATATATCAAAATTGTTAAATCACGCATCACGCAGAGATTTAGAACGTCAAATCAATATGCGCATGGTTCTTGAGAATAACAAAGTTACATGTAAATAAAATCCGGCATATACCGGATTTTATTTTTGATTTTTATGTACATTGGATATAAAATGCGCCCATGTCCCCATAGTTCAATTGGATAGAATAGAGGTTTCCTAAACCTTTGATACAGGTTCGATTCCTGTTGGGGATACCATTTTTATTTCTGTCGATATAGATATTTTTGTATTAAATAGTTTTCAGATTCTTGTTTCAGTTTAAATGTTTCTGTTGAACCAGGATAATCCAGTTCATTAACAGTTTTCATTTTGTCTAGATTTGATGCAAGTTTAATGTTTGATGGATGCAAAGGAATACGTATTTTTTTATAACCATGTTCATTCTTTGCAACAAAATTTAATGTACCATTATTTTCCCAAAATTCCCAAAGTGTTCTGTGTGTACGAAAATGCAAAGTTTCGCAATTTATTTCATAAACTTTTTCAAAATTTCCGGGACGTGTTTCAGAATAAATTTCTGCAAGATTTAAAATGTCACGATATCCATGTTGTAATAACAATATATCTTCACCAAATGTATGTGCTTTCTTTTTACTATCTGATTTTGGTACTTCAAAAACAAAATCATATTTTCCTGGCGCGGTTTGTTTATAAATATCAGAACCGGTTATATTGTAAAAACCACCGGCATTATTAACAGAATTTTCCTGAAAATATAATTTAACAGATGTGTTTTGAAAACCAAGAAATTGTTCCAATGACAAATACATCGGATAAACCGCACGCATTAAATCATTAATTTTTTCCATGGGGATTATCAGCAAAGAATTTTTATTTAAAACATTTACTTGTTCACGCAAAGTTACCAATTCCTGATATTCAAGATCATTTATATAAAGCGGTGCCCGACCAGATTTTTTGATTTGTAAAATTCTTCTTTCAATTTGTTTTGCCAAATGTATCAGTTTTTGGGCTTGATTTGCAGAGTCTGTTTTTCTAATCATAAATATAATTCCTTGTGTCAGCTCTCTCTCTAAATATACAAATTATTCTTTGGCGGTATTTTCAATTTGTAGCAATTGATTTTCCAGCAATGTACGTTCTGAATTTTTATAACCAGTTTCTGTATCTTTCGTAATTGGTGCTGAATCTTTTTTAGTTTCTGTATCAGATTTATTTTCAGGATCTGACGAGTTTTTTATTCCTTTGGATTTTACGGCACCGTCTATTTTATCAGATGTATTTGTTTTTACAGTATCGTCGATATTTTTTGTTTTATTTGCGTCATCTGTTGATGGTTTCGCAGCTTCGACTTTTGGATTTATTAAATTGTTATAAATTTCTTCGGATTCTTTGGTGCCTGTGATATCTCTTTCTAGCAAATTATTTGGTGTTGGCAAGAACCAGTCATGAATTTTTAATGTTGTCAGCTGCATCACAGGGCGCATGCGTGATTTTGCAACATAGTCAGGCATGGTTGAATCCGAATAATACCAAAGCGCGCCCCAATATACGAGACCCATAAATACAATTCCGCGGATTATGCCAAATATAACACCCAATGTATGATCTGTGATTTTCAACATACTTTCTTGGACACGGTCGCGCAGCTTTTGATTAAAGAATGAAAATAAAACCAAAATTACAAAGAATATTAAGAAATATGCAGTAATCAAAGTTCCAATTGTGGATTCAGTTAGTCCAAACCATTTCTGAAAAAGTAAATCCAAATGTGGCGAAACAAAACGTGATACCAATGCGGCAACAATCCAGGAAACAGTCGCAACGGTTTCATACACACCGCCACGAATTGTTGCCCAAACTGTGCTGGCCAGTACTATACCAATATATATATAATCAAGGGTTGTTAAATCAAACATAATACTTGCTCAATCTGAAATATATTTATTTTTTCTTTTTTGAAAACATAACAAATCCGAGACCTGTAACCAATATTATCAACAGACCATAAAAGTAAATTGGAGAACGATCAGATGTTTTTTTTTCACCTGTTTCGGCCGAGATTTGTTCATGAATTGCGGATGTGCGTTCTGAATGTGCAGAGCGATAAGCATCAGGTGATGCGTTAAATTCAGCAGTTGCTTTGGTTGCTGCTGATTTTTCTTCTTCAGTCAATCCAGCATTAAGAGCATCGCGAATTTCTTGTCCGCTTGTTTCTGGGGTATCAAAACCTTGGATACATTTACCATTTATAATTGCAACAGGAACACCGGTTGATTCAAATCCACATTTTTTAACGTCTGCAAAAAAAGGTTCACGATTTGCTTCTTCGGAAAGGTTTACCATCTTTGCATTAAGTGATGGATATTCATAAACTAAACTGCTTGAAATAAAATCGCGTAAGTGATGACAATGTGGACAGGTTGGTGAATAATAAAGTGTAATATCCGCAGCACCAAAAGAGTTAGCAGAGAGTAATGCACCAAACACAGCAGTTAATAATTTAATTTTCAATTTCATAGTTCCTTCCTTTTAATTTCACACAGAAGTTTAATATCAAAGCAATCAGTTCGCAAGTGGAAAATAAAGCCCCAAAATGGGGCTTTGATCATTCTTCTAAGAAACTGCGAAGTTTTCTTGCCCTGGTCGGGTGTTTTAATTTGTTCAGCGCTTTTTGTTCAATTTGGCGTATACGTTCACGTGTAACACCAATGTATTCACCGACTTCTTCAAGCGTGCTGGTTTTGTTAGTCGACATTCCAAAACGTTGACGTAAAACAGTTTCTTCTTTTGGATCCAATTCCGACAAAATTTGTGTGACAATTTTGCGAAGATTTTTTTGTGCTGCAGAAACAAAAGGATTTTTTGCTGTTTCATCTGGGATAATTTCAATACGAGAACTGTCGTCTTCGGTTCCAACTGGTGCTTCGAGAGAAATTGGTTTCAAATTAACTTTCATAGCTTTGTGAATTTTATCAACTGGCAGATAAATAATTTTTGATAATTCTTCGGCTGTTGGTTGGCGACCATATTTATGCATAAATTGGCGTGACGCTTTTTGTATCTTGTGAATATTATCAATCATGTGCACAGGTATTCTTATTGTGCGCGCCTGATCCGCGATACTGCGTGAAATGCCTTGTTGAATCCAGTTTGTCGCATATGTTGAAAATTTGTTTCCGAGTCTGTAATCAAATTTATCGACCGCTTTCATAAGTCCGATATTACCATCTTGGACTAAATCGGAAAGATCAAGACCCAAACCACGATTACTTGATTTCTTTGCAAATTTTATAACAAGACGTAAATTAGCTTCTATCATTTCACGTTTTGCACGTGCCGCTTCTATTTGACCGCGACGGACAAGATCGACAACTTTTTTATATTCCGAAGTTGGCTGACCTGTTTCAATTGCGATTGCGGAAATATCAGATTGGATTCTTAAAATATCTTTTTCATGTTTTTCAGCGAATTTCACCCATGATGGTGATTTACTCTTCATTAATTTTTTGGCCCAATTTCTATTTAATTCATTTCCATTGTATTCATCTAAAAATTCTTCGCGTTTTATTTTTGCAGCGACAGCCAAACGCATTAATTTACCCTCTAAACCCATCAGCAATTGGTTGCGTTGTGTTAATGTTTTCAAGATTTCTGCAACACGATCATCATTCAATCTTATCTTGCTTACGTGTTCAAACAAAGTAATTCTTAATTTGCCGTATTTCTTTTCTAATTCTTCGTCTAATTTTGCAGATTTAAGTAAATTTTCAAGGCGCATTTTCTGCAATTTTTCCATAGCCGAGAAAGTTTTTTTGATTTTTGCGAACAGTTCCAGAACCATCGGAAGCAGTGATTCTTCCATCACAGGAATCGGAACACCAGATGTACCGCGGGGTGCATCTTCTTTGCGTGAACCTTCTTCTTCATCTTCTTCTTCTGCGGCTTCTTCTTCTGCAGCTTCTTCTTCGTCTTCCATGTCTTCAAGATCTTCGTCATCAAGATCTTCAACATTTTCGACACCTTTGCTTTTCAAAGCTTCGGTAAGTGCAGACAAAGATTTTTGTTCGGCATCAGATGAATACATAACTTCAAGATTTACGATGTAACGCAATCTTATTTCGTCAGACAATAATTGTTCATACCATTCTAACATTGCACGAATTGTCATTGGACTTTCGCAAAGACCATAAACCAATAAACGTGATGCAGCTTCTATACGTTGGGCAATAGCAACTTCGCCAGCAGCAGTCAGTAACTGAACCGTACCGATTTGTTTTAAATATGATTGAACAGAATCTTGGATGCCAAGTGTTAAACTGCCGGTTGTTGCACGTTCCAGCTGTTTTGCGTAATGATCATAATTGTCATCATTTACATCAACTTGTTCGGCATCAGACGTTAAAATATCGCGGCTTTTGTCGTGTTCATCACTTTCTTCTTCGTCATAAGTTGCGACACTCATTTCAAAAATTGATGTTTCAAGAATTTCCAGACCTAAATCTTGCTGGAAAAATGACATAACTTCTTCTTGCTCTTCTTTTGGAACTTCGTCCGACAAAACCGCCGAGTCAAAATCCATTTGTGATAAATATCCCTGTTCGACAGCGTTTGTCGCAAGTTTTCGTAAATGTTCAGGCAGAGATTCTATTAAAAACTTTGTCGCTTCGTCGATTTGCTTTGGCATAAAGAAACCTTTCGTCATAGCCGCATTTAAGCGGAACTAAATTATTGGGAGATTTATTCGGCTTTTTTCTTTGCTTTGGCCACCGCTTCGTTCAAAGCGGATTCAGATACTAAACCCAAAACAATCGGACTTTGGATGTGAATAGTTGAGTATGATTTGTGAGTTTTATTACGAACAGATGAAACCGTTGGATTAGTAGAGCGCATAAGACGAGCAATCTGTCCATCTGTCAATTCTGGATAATTTTTAACAATCCATAAAACACCGCCCAGACGATTTTGGCGGTGTAACATTGGTGTGTAACCAATGCCTTTTTTGTTTTGTGATTTCTGTGCAGAAACAATGCTGTCGAGTAATTTTAAACGTGCTGATGGGTTTGCTTCGCAATTTGTTATATCTTCGCGTGTAAGTTGCCCAGAAAGAACAGGATCAAGTCCTTGGATTTTATGCTTTTCACTGTCGGCTATGGATTTGACTTCTAATTCGTGCATGCCGCAGAATTCAGCGATTTGTTCAAAGCTGAGAGCGGTGTTTTCAATCAGCCACAACGCGGTGGATTTCTGCATATAAGGATAATTCATCAAGGGGTCCTTTGATTATAAAATTTGTCAAGTGCCAGCAATATAATTCAAAAATAACCAACATTCAAGGGAAAAATTATTTATTTTAGTTGCAATCAAGAATTTATTATTCTATAATTTCCGGGCTTTGACTGGGCGCGCAGACATTGCAATCACAATAACCGCGCAAGACCGACGTACTGCTTAAAAATCAAATCGTCTGGCAAACTTTGTTTACTTCTAAAATGAAAGATTTATCCAAAGATTTATTTAATCCTATATCCGGCGAAGATTTCGGCGTGATATTCAAACAATCGTATGGCGAGCAAGAAACCTTGCAAGGCTATGCAACAAAAGGAACTGTCAAAGACATCCGTATCGATTTCGTATTGGTTGATGTTGGACTGAAATCCGAAGGTCGCGTTAATTTAAAAGAATTTGGCGCAAATGCTCCGAAAGTTGGTGATATTATTGACGTATTTGTTGAACGTTATGAATCACGTGATGGCAGCGCAGTATTATCTTATACCAAAGCACGTGCAGAAAAAGCATGGAAAGAATTAGAAAAAGCTGTTTCAGAAGGCGTTGATCCAGTTGGTACAATTATGGAAGTTGTTCGTGGTGGATACACAGTTGATTTGAATGGTGTGTTTGCATTTATGCCATCTTCTCAGGCTGATAATCGCCCAATTCGCGATGCAAAATCGTTGGTTGGTGTAACCGATAAATTCCGCGTTTTGAAAATGGACGCTTTGCGTACAAACGCGATTGTATCACGTCGCGCAATCCAAGCTGATTCAATTGCTGCATCACAGAAAGAAGCAATGAAAAATATTGCACTTGGCGCAGTAATCGAAGGAATTGTTAAAAATATTACAGATTACGGTGTCTTTGTTGATTTGGGTGGAATCGACGGATTGTTGCACGTTACAGATTTGTCTTGGAAACGCGTTTCACATCCACGTGAATTGGTTCACACTGGTCAAAAAATCAAAGTCAAAGTTATTCAATTTGATCCAGAATCACACCGTATTTCATTGGGTGCAAAACAATTAGAAGAAGATCCATGGGATACAGCATCTCGCGCATTTAATGTTGGCGATATTGTCAAAGGCAAAGTTTCCAGCATCACAGATTACGGTGCATTCGTTGATCTTGGCAGCGGAATCGAAGGATTAGTTCATATGTCTGAAATTTCTTGGACATCAAAGAATATTCAACCTTCAAAGATTTTGACCAATGGTCAGGAAATATCAGTTGTCGTTTTGGGTATCGATCAAGATAAACGTCGTATTTCATTGGGTTACAAACAAACACTTGCAAACCCATGGAAAGCATTCGCAGAAACACACAATGTTGGTGACATCATTACTTCACCAATTAAAAATGCGACAGAATTTGGTTTGTTTGTTGGATTGACCCCAGAATTAGACGGAATGATTCATATTTCTGATATTTCATGGGATAGATTGGACGAAGAAGAACTCAAAAAGTTCCAACGCGGTCAAGAAGTCACAGCAAAAATTTTGGATATCAATCCAGAAAAAGAACGTATCACACTTGGTATTAAACAATTGACAGAAAATACTGGCAGCGGCAAAGCTTCTATTAAAAAAGGCGCAATCGTTTCAGGAACAGTTTCTGAAATCACACCAGACGAAGTCATTGTTGATTTAAATGGAATCCGTGGCGTTATACGTCGCACTGATTTGTCAATGAACAAAGAAGAACAATCAACATCTAAATATAAAGTTGGTGATTCTGTCGAAGCATCAGTTGTCAGCGTTGAAGATGGCATTGTTAAATTGTCTATCCGCGCATTACAGGCTGCTATGGAAAAACAAGCTGTTCGTGAATATTCGAATCAGTCAGATTCCGGTTCAGTCCTGGGTGACATATTGGGTGCCGCAATCGAAAGCGCGAAAAAATAATTCGTGTTTTGAAAATAAAAAATCCGGCAATAGCCGGATTTTTTTAATGCCAAGGTTTTATAATTTTTGTTCTGACCAAGTCGTGTGATGATTCAAATTTTATGCTGTCTTTGTACATAAAGCTGAGATTAGGATTTTCTGTAAATTTAAGTGTATATGCTTTGTATTCAGAACTGCCATTCCAATGGATACCGGTTTCTGAAAAGTTTTTAAATTTTTCCATAGATCCAGGAAGAAATTTAAAATGCAAAATACCTATATAGCAAGGACTTAAATTCAAAAAGTCTGGTTTGAAAAAATGACTGCCGCATTGTTCACCAGATTTCCACAAAAATAATGGTATCTTTGATAATTGTGGTGCAAGTTGTACACCATATTCATTTTTGAATAATCTGAATCTGGGGCCACCAAATCTAGATTTTAATTTTGTAAAAGTTGTTTGTTCAATAAAATCTTTATCAAAAAATGGACAATTTTTTATTAAACTTTTTGAATTATCATACTTTGTGTTCAAAATTTCACCGTCTGGGTACATATCAACCAATTGACCACGAATGTGAAAATTACCATGTCGTTTAACTTTTTTTATAAATTTATCAATAGTGATATTTTCAGAATCTTGGTACACAACAAGTTCGTCCGAATCAACACCCAGATACCACATCGGTCTGCCACACTTTTTATTATATAAATCACAAATATGTGCCCGCCAAGTATTTTGTTTAATATAATTATATTCATCTGATACTTGGTAAACATCACAGTCTGGTTGATCAATAATAAATTCAAGCGATCCGTCAGTGCTGCAATTATCAATCAGTGCAAATCTTTTTACACCAAGATGTCGATAGTGATTCAGAAATTCAGAAATTTTATCAATCTCATTTTTTATACAACATACTACCACAGGAAATTCTTTTTCTGGAATCCCGTCACATATTTTTAATTGTTTAAAATCCATCAAAGATTCGTAATGTAAATCACGCATAGTATAATTTGCGTTTTCTGTTTTATATTTATTACGCAATTTATCACCGATTATATTCCATACACGATTTCTTAGACGTTGTAAAAATTCATTAAAGAAAACATAATTCATAAATAAAAATGAAAGACGATTTTTAAATAGAAATCTTTCTGCTTCCCAGAATTCTTGAAAGAAACCATGATCCATTGCAAACCCCAATACAAAACCACGTGATTTTAACCAATCAGAGTGCAGTTTTAATTTTTCCTTTGGATCAGTTGCAGACAAAATTGAATTTTCATTTTTCTTATGAATATATAAAACATCTGGGGCAATTATAATATTGTTTGCATAAAATATAGCCGAAACTATAAATGGTGAATCTTCGCTTGAACGTAATTCTTCTATAAATTTCAGTTTATGTTTTTCGATAAAATTTCTTCTGAATAAATAATGCCAAATATAAAAATATTGTTTTAAATGTATATTTGAACCCCTTATTTTATCGTTAAGGTGGACTAATAAATTCGGAGCATGGTGAATTCTGGATTCTAAGAAACCGCCAGATTCATTTTTATAACCACTGGATACCATGTCTGAATCATAACGATTTATCCAGAAAATCATTTGTTCGTAATATCTGGGTGATGATAATTCATCATCTGAATCCATAAAATGAATATAATTACCGCGCGCAATTTTTAACCCGGCGTTGCGTGCCGAAGATGGCCCTTGGTTTTTTTGTGAAATTAACCGTATTCGATTATCTGTTTTCGCGAATTCCGAAATTATTTTTGCAGAATCATCAGTACTGCCATCATCAATACAAATAATTTCAATATTTTTTACGGTCTGACCAGTTACGCATGACAAGCAATGCGAAATATATTTCCCGCTGTTGAATACAGGAATTATAACTGATATTTCTGGTGTTTGCATAATTTACCTGCGGCCAATAAATTTTATACAGAACCATAATATAATTCGACTGCGGAATTTTAATAATTTTAATGGCGGCATAGCCGGAGTTTTATAAATTTCCCTAAAATTATTAGCAACTTTTGCAATTACATCATGATTCTTTAAATATGGTATAACCAATTGATTCATTACATTTTGTCTAAACATTTCTGAAAATATGTAATACATAGTATCCTTTGGATACAAAGGTGATATGTTTTTATTTATATATTTAAACCCAGGACTGATCCAATCAATTTGATCGTCTGACATGTCTTTGCGTGTAAGTGATCCATTAGAAAATCTGTGCCAACAAACAACTGATCTGGTTTCGATGATTCTGCGTGCAGACGCCAGAACTTCTAGTATAAATAATAAATCTTCTATTTGATTTACACCTTCTAGAAATCGTTTTTCGCCGATGATTTCGCGTTTAAATAATCTTCGCCAAACCCATGTCAAATTGGTGCCTGTTGATTTAAGAAAGAAGATTAGATTTCCAGAAGGATTATTGATTAAAGAAAAATTTTGTTCCCCATATGATTTTGGAACGGTTTCTTGAATCAGTTTAAAATCATCTGGTATTATGGTTACGAATCCACCGACTATGTCTGCACGATTCATTTCCGCAGTCATATACATAATTTCCAAAGCATTAGGTGTAAAAGCGTCATCTGCATCAAGAAATCCAATGTAATCCCCATTTGCGATTTCAAGGCCGGCATTTCGTGCAGCTGATAATCCTTTGTTTTCTTTTAATTTAATTAATTGAAATCTGGAATCTTGTTTTATAAATTTTTTGATAATTTCCAAAGATTTATCTGTGCTTGCATCATCAATAATTATGCATTCCCAATCATCAAAAGTTTGCATAAGCATAGAGCGCAGAGCATCATCAATATAATCCGCATGATTAAAGTTGGGTAAAATTACAGATATTTTTGGCATAATTTGTTTACGGTAAACATGTTCCTGTACTTGTATAAAAAGCAATAGCACTTGTAGAATATGTTCAAATACTGTCAGTGTATCCGGATCCAACATTTAACATACATGAATCTATTGTTGTTGCCGCGACACCAGAAGTTGTGACACCCATAGATATACCTGACGCTGTTGGGCATTTTGTGCATGAATATTGTATGGATGTTGATGATTTGTATTCACCCAAAGGACATGCTATGCAACTGCCTGTGGTGGCATTTGCATAATATCCAGTACATGTGCAAGTAGCAGCTGTTGGACATGTGGTCGATGGAGGGTTTGTAGGCGAAGCGGTGCATCCTGTACAATCAGCAATATTCAATGTGCTCCCAGAACAAGATGAACTTGTATAAGTGCAGGTATAGTAATAATTCGTATCCGTATAAATTGTGCCGTTACAATTTAAAGACGTATAGATACCTGATTGTCCAGGAGGACAAGTGCCACCCAGACTTATTTGTGTTGTGAACGATTGTGCATTTTTATTAAATCCTAATAAAAACGAAATAAAAAACAGTGAAAAAATTTCAAATTTTTTACGTAACATTGTTTAATCTCCTACCTTTCCTTTACTCCCAATTCTGATGTTTGATAAACCGGCTTTGATCTATTCAAACCTTGAATTTTTTGATAATAGTCAGCCGCCATTTTATCAAAATCTGCATACGTAGTTCCCAAAAGTTTTACAACTTCGGCCAATTTTTTATTTTGTAAAATATTTCCAATTCTTTTTTGTATGTTTGCACGATCTTTATCACTAAGCATGGCCCATAAATTTACAATTTTTCCATCAGATGTATAAAAAGACCACATAGTATTAGACACAGAATCAATAGTAGAAGCCTTGTCAAATATCATTGAATTATTACCAGGTTTGTCATTTTGCAGAGTATTAAAATTCTCTGGTGCACCCTTTACATAATTATAAATTCCAAAAATCTTTCTTACACTGATAACTGTATTACGAGAAATTCCCGCAATGTACACATCAAGCAGAGCATCGTCAAACATATCCAAAGTTGTTTGTATTATAACATTTGCTTCTTCTGGGGATATTTGTTTGTTCGCAATAATTTTCTTTTTATTTTTAAACAGCCAGTTTGCATATCTTATTGGCTGGGCTTCTTTGTTTAAATCGACAGTTTTTTTACCAACAACAACAGCTTGTTGATAAGCGCCTTCGACTGGGGCAGTATATGGTAATTCAGTGATTTTTGTTCCGGTAAGCGCATCTTTGATATCGCCACTCGCCAATAAAACTTCGCGTCTGAAAATTAAATTCGCAGCGAATGATGACAATTCATCTTCAAGTTCGAAACGTTCTAATTCTGCAATAGATAAACCAAATTTAGAAATCAAACTGTTTTTTATATGATGATATTCATGTGAATATGTCGCGGCTGTACCATTTCTTATTTTATCAATTGCTTCTGTAACAGCGCTGAACTCTTCATATCTTCCACGGCGATTTTTGTAAAGATCTGAAACACTGTCCAGCTGAGGAATCAAGAATTTTATATTTTTGCTGAAACCATCGGTTTCGTACATGGCATAATTTCTGATTAAATCGTCATAGGTTGTAATAAAGACATTATCAAAATAAATACGAGTGTCATTTGTTCCCAGTTTTGAACCCTTTGATAATTGCAAATTCTTCATCAACAATTCCGGACTTGGCCATGCTTTGCCAGTTATTGAATCTTTTTTAATCAAGGAAATTGGTTCAATTGATGCTGTCCAAATTACAGAATCTTTCTTGTCAGATAATTCTTTGCTTGTTACATTGTATGCTTTTTTTCCAGTTTCAGAACTTGGTGTAAATGAAGTTTCTGTGGAATTTGTTTTTGTAGAATCTTTGTCTGCTGAAGAATTTTTATTTGCAGCGTTTCCTTTGCCAAAAATACTGAGCGCAGCCAATGCTAAGATACCAGCCTTGGTTCTAAGATTTTTCGATGTTTTTTTATTCATAGTTGGACACCCAGTTGATTGGATAATAATATCCATAAATGTTTGTTAACAAAGAAGAAAATGCTTTTTTTATACATTTTTTACTTCAAATTAACGCCCATCATCTAAGACTAGTGCATCTTAATAAACATAAGAAACACCAAACCAGAGAAATCAAGGTCTCTCTGAGAACAATGTTTACATTTTATAAATTTATAGTCAATATAAAAATAGATATAAATATTTGTATTTTTACGACACTGATTCGAAGAGATATGTTTTTTATTGACAAAGTTTTTACAAATATGCAATAATCAAAAAAGTTATGAAAAACAAGTGTAAACACAATTCTTTGTTATTTAACAACAAGTATATATAAATGAAAAAAGTCTTTGTGGGAATTTTCACTTTTTTATTCGGTTTTTACGAGTGTTCCACAGTCATGGCTGCATGCGAGACTGGGGGAAATCCGATACCATCGTATGTCAGTGCCGTAGATAGTTGTAATTCTGGTTATAATTTGTACATAGGTTTGAGTACTTGGTGCGATGCATCAAGTGGTTCAAGTTATGATGGGTATTTGTGTGTAAGCACATCTGCTTTGGATGCTTGTTCAAACAGTGGTGGATACATAGAGTTACCCGGTGGTAATTATGCACCATATTGTAATTGTGCTACTACGGGTTGGGTATCTAATGGCGCCGGGTACGAGAGGAATACATCATACACAGCCACAGGTGCCGGGACGTGCACATATACAAATTCGTATAGGTGTGCCCCTTATTACTATGGATCAACTGGTAATGGTTATAGTGGCTGTTACGCATGTCCTGGCGCAACAAGTACCCCAGGTATAAATGGTGGCTCTGTAGCTGGTCCAGTGGCAGGTAATGGTTATTCTATAACCAGTTGTTATATATCAGGGGCGTACGGATCTGACAGTACCGGGGTTTGGTCTGCGTCTGGATCTTGTCCGTATACCTTATGATTTTATATAAATTTACAAAATTAAAAAACTAATAGACCTTTATTAAATATGTTAGTAAAATTGTATAATAAAGTTGTTTAATTAAAAGGTTGGGTATGAAAAAGTTTTTAGCTGGAATCTTTGCTTTTTTATTTGGTGTTTATAAATATTCTGAATCAATGGCCATATGTTATGACGAAGGAAACCCAATTGCTTCGTATGTAAGCTCTAGCAGCAGTTGTAATTCTGGTTATGAAGGATTTGGTGGGTGGAGTGTTTGGTGTGATCAATCGACTGGAAACTCTGTAAATGGCTATTTGTGTGTAAGTACATCTGCTTTGTATGCCTGTGGTTCAAGTGGGGGTGATGTGGGGCTGTCTGGGGGTAGTTATTTACCATATTGTAATTGTGCTACTACGGGTTGGGTATCTAATGGCGCCGGGTACGAGAGGAATACATCATACACAGCCACAGGTGCCGGGACGTGCACATATACAAATTCGTATAGGTGTGCCCCTTATTACTATGGATCAACTGGTAATGGTTATAGTGGCTGTTACGCATGTCCTGGCGCAACAAGTACCCCAGGTATAAATGGTGGCTCTGTAGCTGGTCCAGTGGCAGGTAATGGTTATTCTATAACCAGTTGTTATATATCAGGGGCGTACGGATCTGACAGTACCGGGGTTTGGTCTGCGTCTGGATCTTGTCCGTATACCTTATGATTTTATATAAATTTACAAAATTAAAAAACTAATAGACCTTTATTAAATATGTTAGTAAAATTGTATAATAAAGTTGTTTAATTAAAAGGTTGGGTATGAAAAAGTTTTTAGCTGGAATCTTTGCTTTTTTATTTGGTGTTTATAAATATTCTGAATCAATGGCCATATGTTATGACGAAGGAAACCCAATTGCTTCGTATGTAAGCTCTAGCAGCAGTTGTAATTCTGGTTATACTGTATTTGTTGGATGGAGTACTTGGTGTGATGCATCAAGTGGTTCAAGTTATAATGGGTATTTGTGTGTAAGCACATCTGCTTTGGATGCTTGTTCAAACAGTGGTGGATACATAGAGTTACCCGGTGGTAATTATGTGCCTTTTTGTTATTGTTACAGTGGTGTATGGTCTTATTATGGCACTGGATACCAAAGACTTTCAAATAATACACCCAGTGGATATGGTACATGTAATTCTACAAACAGTTACAGGTGCGCCCCTTATTATTACGGTTCCACAAGTAATGGGAGCACTGGTTGCTATCCTTGTCCATCTGTTACAACGACAAGCGGTTTATTAAGTGGAAGTGTGTATGGACCTTCGTCAGGTGGAAATGGTCGCACCATAGATTCTTGTTATATGTATAATGTAACTGGTTCAGATATGTCTGGAACATGGGTTTCATCAGGTGTTTGTCAACATTCATCATAACGGTATGCTGTGCCAAAAATATCTTTGATATTTATAAATTATAATAATGAAAAATACCTGAATGATGCTTTGGAATCTGTTCGGGGCCAGTCTTTTCGCGATTGGGAATGTATCATAGTTGATGACGGCAGTACTGATAATTCAAAAAAAATTATAAATTCTTTTTGTAATTCTGATAAACGATTTTTGTTCATAGAAAAAGAAAATGGTGGATGTGGTTCTGCACGAAACACAGGTTTGGCAGTTGCAAGTGGTGAATACATAATGTTTATGGATTCTGACGACATTATGGCCGAGTATGCAATGGATAATTTAATGGCGGCACGTTATCAATATTCAGCCGATATTACATATGGAACCTGTGCTTATATTCCTGATAATTACAAGCATAAGAAGATAATACAAAAACGTCCAGATATAAGATTCACAAAACAACTTTTCTTTGGCGGTAAATCAGATTATGACAAATTATTAGATATAGATCGCAAAAAGTTTAATTTTTGTTGGTCTTGGCTTTGTTTATTTCCCCGAGAATTATTGAATGGTATATTATGGGATGTAAAAATATACAGGGATAGTGATTCTGCTTTTATGATAGATGTTCTTGCAAATGCCGATAGTGTTGTTGTGGTTGATATGCTTGTTTCTTTACATCGTGATTCTTCGGCGTCACTTTCCAGAAGCGGATTTAATGCCAAATTAGTAAGTTATGTCCCAGAACTTTTGAAACATGTATATAATCCGTTACATTTTAAAATAAAAGGCAAGTTTGAAAAACGTTTTTACAAATATACACTTATGTTGCTGTTTATTCGTAATATCATAGAACCGTTTAATAAAAAATCCTTAATCAATGAATCTGTATCGGCAATAAAAGAAATATATGGAAAACCAGAATTACCATTAAAGTATTTGTCTTTTTATAAACGTATAATGCTTTGGTTTTTTATTCGTGGTTTTTATAAAAAATAATCTTGCAACGTATATTTGAATTTTGTAGAATTATTCACGCAGTTTTTATATTCTTAACAATTACGAGAAACATGCTGTTCAAAAATTATCTTATAAAAAATAATAAACAAGTTTTATATAAAAAACGTAAGTTTGGTAATTTTATATTTGTTTTATTTATAAATATATTTTTTCTGATTGCATCAAATAATGCATTTGCGCTTTGCGATTATACCGAGGGTGGAGATTTAAATACTTGGTGCGATACTTGTGGGATTGCACATAGTACTTCGGATCATTGTTTAACTTACGGATGGAATGGCAGTATGTGTGTTTGCCTTATATGTCAAACGGGATATAATGTGCAAACTAATTCACTGTCTTGTACTACTTCCAGTGGTGGCGGTGGTACAGCTTGTACAGGTACACACACAACTACTACTAACACAGGTAGTGATACGACTGGAAATTATACAATAACTTATTATAGATATTTAAGTACATGTACATGTGCAGAGTTATAAAGAAAAAAGTATGAAAAAAATAATAGCAAAGATTTTGTTTTTTACTTTATTGCCTATCAGTGCGAATGCTGTAACTTTGTGTCAAGTTGATATTCAATACACATCTTGTAATCCAGGTTATTATTTGTGGAATAATGGTTACGGTTATTACACTTGTGTCAGATGTGGACTTGGGTATTACGGTGGTGGCGGTACAGCAAGTTCTTGCAGTTCGTGTTCAAGTTTGATTTCAAATACTGGATTACCAATCGTTGGTGCAACTACTGCTTCTGATACAGCTGTAAGTGCAACAGAATGTTATATTCCAGGTGGATCCGGCAGTGATACAGGTGGGTCTTTTTCATGGCCAACATGTTACGCTTCGTAATAAAAAAATCCGGCAAACGCCGGATTTTATTTTTATTTTTATTTTTATTTTCTTGGGAATTTAACCGCAGCCTGGGCCGCAGCAAGTCTTGCAATTGGCACACGGAAAGGACTGCATGAAACAAAGTCCATTCCAACCCTGTGGAAAAACATAATGCTTTCTGGATCGCCACCATGTTCGCCGCATACACCAATATGTATGTCATGACCTTTGACACCACGGGCAAGTTTCACAGCATTATCAATCAATTTGCCGACACCATCTTGGTCGATTGATGCAAATGGGTCTGCGACATAAACACCTTTCATACGATATTCATCCAGTATTGCGCCGGTGTCATCACGACTCATCCCCAGAGTTGTTTGTGTCAAATCATTTGTTCCAAATCCAAAGAATTCAGCAGATTGTGCGATTTCGTCTGCCAGTAATGCAGCGCGGGGTAATTCAATCATTGAACCAATTTTATATTCAACTGATTTTCCAAGTTCTGCAAATAATTTGGATGCTGTTTCGCGTATTGTTGCAGAAACAATATCCAATTCTTTTTTGGATCCGACCAATGGAACTTCGATTTCTGGCAATACTTTAATTCCATTTTGTTGGCATTCAATTGCTGCACCCAAAATTGCACGAGTTTGCATTTCGCAAATTTCTGGATAAGTCACACATAAACGGCAACCACGATGACCCAACATTGGATTTTGTTCGTGCAGGC
>CAZNTZ010000007.1:31668-32777 GCA_964576135.1 uncultured Muribaculaceae bacterium
TGACATATTCCACAGGTTTACCAATATGTTTTGCCAGTTCTGCGATATCTGCATCTGTGTGCGGCAAAAATTCATGTAATGGTGGATCAATAAGACGAACTGTTACCGGTAATCCATCCATGATTTTGAATAAATCTACAAAGTCCGCACGTTGATATGGTAATAATTTGGCGAGTGCTGCACGACGACCTTGCTCATCATGTGCCAAAATCATTTCACGCATATCCATAATTCTGGCCGGGTCAAAGAACATGTGTTCTGTTCTGGCAAGTCCGATACCCTGGGCGCCGAATTCGAGTGCGACTTTGGCGTCGCGTGGGGTTTCTGCATTTGCGCGAACCTCTAATGTTTTGATTTCATCAACCCATTGCATCAGTGTTCCAAAATTTCCGGTCATTTCAACTGACACAGTTGGGATTTTACCCAAAATAATTTCGCCACGTGCGCCGTCTATTGAAACCCAGTCTCCTTCGCCAATAATATCACCACCATGTGTTTTCATTGTTTTGGTTGCGTAATCAATTTTAATATCATTGCTGCCTGAAACGCATGGTTTACCCATTCCGCGTGCAACAACTGCTGCGTGACTGGTCATACCGCCACGTGCGGTTATGACACCTTGGGCGGCATCCATACCTGCAATATCTTCGGGTGATGTTTCAACGCGTATCAACATTACTTTTTGACCTTGTTTTGCCAATTCTTCGGCTTTGTCAGCGCTGAAAACTGCCATGCCCACTGCGGCGCCTGGGCTGGCCGGCAGACCACGTGCGATAACTTTCTTTTCCGCTTTTGGGTCAAGCATTGGGTGCAGCAAATGGTTTAATTGATCTGCGGCAACACGCATAATTGCTTCGGACTTATTCAGCAACCCTTCGTTAACCATTTCAACGGCGATGCGAACGGCCGCGGCTGCGGTGCGTTTACCGTTGCGGCATTGCAGCATCCATAATTTTCCATGCTCGATAGTGAATTCCATATCTTGCATATCTTTGTAATGACGTTCCAATTTTTCACGAACATTAACCAATTCTGCATAAACTGATGGCATTGCTTCTTCGAGTGATAAGCGACCGCTGTCATCTTTGGCCATTGGCTGTGGCGTTCTG
>CAZNTZ010000008.1:0-32370 GCA_964576135.1 uncultured Muribaculaceae bacterium
AGGGTCGGGGGTTCGAGTCCCTCAACATCCACCAAAATAAAAACCGCCATTTTGGCGGTATTTTTATTTTCCGAGGCGCAATTGTCCACATGCTGATCCGATGTCGCCACCGCGTTCTTTACGAATACGTGTATGAATTCCATTTTTTATCAGTGCGTCTTGGAATTTATGAATAACGTTACCACTTGGTGATTGCCAATCGCGTTCTGATACTGCATTCCATGGAATTAAATTAACCATTACCAATTTACCCTTTAACAATGCGGATAATTCATTTGCATTTTCAATACTGTCATTAAAACCACCCAATAATATATATTCAATCATCAATTGGCGATTATGTTTCGTGCTTTGTTCAAATGCAGCATCCAAAACATCGTTTATATTATACATCTGATTTACAGGCATAATTTTTCCGCGTAAATCATCATTTGGTGCGTGCAGAGAAATTGCTAAATTTATTGGTCGTCCCCATTCTGTAAGTGTTTTTATACCCGGTAAAATACCGCATGTCGAAACAGTTATTTTCCGCCAAGAAATTTCTAAATCATGATTTGCCCGTTCTAAAAAGCCAAGTAAATTTTCAGTGTTCTGTAATGGTTCGCCAGTGCCCATAACAACAATATGTGTTGTCATTTGCGGATTATTCGTTACAAACAGTTCCCAATTTGCGATTAAAACCTGGGCAAACATTTCATTTGCTGTCAAATTTCGGTTCAGTCCAAGCAGAGTGCTGGCGCAGAATTTACAGCCCATTGCACACCCAGCCTGGGAAGATACACAAACTGAATTTCCATAAGTTGTGCGCATTAAAACAGTTTCTATTTTCTGACCATCCGTCATTTCGACCAAGAATTTTGTTGTCTGATTATCTGATGATTCAAGTTTTTGAACAACCATGGCCGGCAAAGTTATAGCAGATTCAGATAATTTGTTACGCAAAGTTTCAGGTAAATTTTTCATAACTGAAAAATCTGGTGCGCCACGATTCAGCCATTCGCGAATTTGTTTTACACGAAATTTTGGTTCGCCAAGGCCAAGAACGAATTGTTCAAGCTCTGCATCTGTAAAATTGAATAAAATCGGTTTATTTATATCTTGCATCATTTATCACAATAACTGCTTTGCGGCGCAGTTGTTTTAATTGTTGTTCACCAGTGAATATCGCTTTTTTATACATTGCGTTTTGTTTAATTATGTCGTCAAGTTTGCCATATTCTTTGTTTTTTGTTTTGCTGCATACCAGCAATACTGAATTATCAACCCTGTTTGACCATTGCATTATCGGTAAACCTGCAATGCGCTTTCTGACTGATTCGTCAAGTTCGTATTCCACAGCGGTTATTTTTTGTGGTTCTCCACCCATGTTTTTAGCCATTTGCATTGCATCATCACAGCTTTTTGGTTTAGTTAATTTATCAGCGATCGATTTTGGAATATCAACCAAACGAACCATGGTTATATTCACTGGCAATCCATGTGTACGTTCAAGTTCTGCAAGTTCTGCATCAATTTCTGATTGGTCTACATCAACCATTGGTAATATTGTACGACCAATAATCATTTGCCAAGCAATGTCTGCGCGAACTGCAAAATTCATCATTGCACGGGTTGTAGAATCAATACCATCAATATTTAAACCATTATCCTGCATATGTTTTATTTGTTTTTTTACTTCGGCATCACTGGGTGTCATTTTGAATTGTTCTGCATAAGATAGTTTTACATAATCGTTAATTATATTGTTCAAAGCTTGCTTGCGATTATCAGTTGTTTTTTTACCTTGTAAAATCATAAGTTTTACACGTGCAGTTATATCAGAATCTGTGATTGGGTTTTGGTTCGCGGTTGCAACCACAGACGCGGCATGCCCAGAAAAAGACCATAAACCTAAAATTACAGATAAAATTATTGTAAATTTTTTCATTTATTATTCCTCTGATTTGTTATGTTGGTCACCATTTAATTTCATAGAAAATTGGAATTTTATAGATGTGCTTGATATTTGTTCTTCAAATCTTTGTGCGCCGTTACGTGCGTATTCAATTGATGTTATATAACATGGGTGATCGTAATAAAGTCCTGCACTTTGTTTTTGTACACGTTGATCAATTATATTATATGTTGTATTAGCGCGAAAAGATAAACGTGAAGTCAAATATACACCAAAACCACCAACAGCTTCTTGGTTTGTTCTTTCTAATGTTTTTGCATCCAAAAACTGTGTCGCATAGATGTAACCCAAATCAATATAATTTCGTGTTCCAAAACGCGCAATTGTTTCCAAATGACGTAATGTAAAATCGTTTTCAGCAAAACGAAATCTGTTTGTTAAATTTACCCATTTGCCGGTATCAAATGAAATGCGTCCAACCCAATCTGATGCCCCACTGTGAAATCCAGAGTTTGGATCTGTGTCAACGCGTTCTGTTAAATCGTATGATTGTCCAAGAAAGACTTCGCTTGAAATACCACCGTTACTAAATACTGACCAATCTGCACCATAATCAAGATAATTTCCGTTTTCCCAAACATCATAACCTGATAAACGATTGTTTGAAAATAGCACAGCGTCTGACATTAAAGCACCACTTGAATCATTAGTGTTTGCAAAAGCAGGTGTGTTTTGATGATCAAGCAAAGCAAGTCTTGCACGTGGTGCGATTACATTAGACCAATTTTCCCCAGTTTTAACAAAAGGCATTTGCCAATCAAGGTATCCAGATGGTAATACACGTGTTTTAACACCTGAATAATCGGAAGGTCCATCAATCATTGCAGTATTGGTAAAATTATATATATCATAACGACCAGATAAATTGGCTGTAACTTTGTTATATCCTATAATCCATGGCGATGTAATTTCAACTTCGCCAATTGCACGTTGAGCAGATGTTCCATTGTCACTGTTTAATATACTTTGCACATCACCCATTATAGATAAATATGTTTTCGCAAACAGTGGATCGGTTTGATATATACTGTGAATTTGCGGTAAAATATTTCCAGAAGGTTTAGTTTGATTTTGACGATATGAACGTAATTCTTGGAATATAATGGCGTCAGAGGTTACATAACCATTTGATGCAAAAAATTCTAACTTTGCACCAGATTCCAAATATGGCTGGTCGTCATAAAATCGATATTTTTGCAGATACGTTTTATCAGATGCACGTTGAATAAATAAACTTAATCGCCATTGTTCACCAAGTTCAATTAAGTCATTATTAAATACATGCCAACGGTCAAGTTCTGCTTTGTTATGTGTATATGACCCAGTTGTGCGAAATGATGAATGTTCAGCGTTGAGTCTGTGTTCTAATTGAAACAAAGGGTTTTCTTTGGTCAAATAAGAAGTTGTCAGTGTCAAATCATGTGTGTCAGAAATTGAAATATAAAGTGGGATATTTATCTGGGTACCCATCGAATTTGTAGAATTAAAGTACGGAGGTAATAAACCAGTTTTATAATGTAGTCTTGGGTCTGGATATTCCATAAATGGTGACCAAAATATAGGGATCCCATAAAGCCAAACGACTGGGTTTGTAAAATCAAATGTCATATCGTCTTCGCTGTGGACGACTTTGGAGGCAGAAACTTCCCAAGCGTTTGTATCTGAATCACAATCATCGCAGGCGGTATATACTGCATGACGTGCAACAGTTAGTTCACCATCTTTTACTACATTGTCCGCGCTGAGTCGTAAATGATTGCCAAGTTTAGCATCAACATTTTGACCGCCCATTTCCTGCATTTGATTTGAAAAATGAGAATCCTGCAAAGTAATTCTTTGCCCAGCGGTATTCGTTATTTCTGCATTACCAACTGTGCTGACAGATTTAGTTTTAGAATTATATTCAATTTTGTCTGCAACAATAGTTTTTGGGGAATCTGAATCAATCAGCGCAAATGCGTTACTGCAAAAAGATGAGAACAATACAAGAGCCAGCGCAGATTTTTTCATGTTATTTCTTTGGCAAAGAATAAAACAACGAAGCAATAATAACAATTTGCAAAATTCCAATCATTACAATTTGCCATAAATTTGTAACCAAATTTGTTGTTGTCATAAATATTGACATAGTAGCAACCATTCCTGCAACAGCTAATATAGGTGCCATAGATGCACGGCGGCGAAGCAACGGCATTTTTAACATAATCGAAACACAAATCAATGCTAATATTATATTCATCATTGGTCCAAGTGTACGGGTTGCAACTTCTGTCATTACAAGTTTAGAATGAGATCGTTTAATATGTTTAGGGTTCATAGCAAGTGTTAATAATTCAGATGTTGGAATACGTCGCACCTTGAAACTGTAAACATTATTCGTATCACCCAAATTCATATCCATATCAAATGAATTAAATGTTCCGATTGTAACAGAGTTGCCTTTCATTTGCAGACTGCCATTTTCCATAACTACGGAAAGTCCCCGAGAAGTATTTACCAGCTTACCCTTTTCAGCCAAGACAGCCATTTGGTTTTTCTTGTCGCGTTTGTCATAAACCATGAGCTGGGAAAGATCGTGTCCAGAAACCCGATTGACATAAATTACAAGGCCTTCTGATAATTGTGTAAATGCAGACTCTTGTAATTTCAAATGTGCGAGTCCGTAACGCATTTCCCATTGAGTGTCGTAAAAGTTAGATTGGGTAATTGGAACAATCCATAAATTAAGCCCGTAATGTAAAATCGCCAAAACAACGGCCAATCTGAGAACTGGTTTTGCAATACGTCTTGGTGAAACACCAGTTGCAACCATTATGGTAAGTTCGTTATCAGCAATCATTTTGTTATAAACAAACATTGCCGCAATAAAGATAACAAATGGCATTATTATTGATATGATAAACGGGAGCATAAATGAGCTGAGTCCGATAAAACCAGCGATTCCAATACCATGGTTTAAAATAAATTTTAACATTGTTAAAATTTGTAACATCCATGCGAGTCCAGTCAGTACCAATAGTAACATGATAAATGCAATGCTGAGCTGGCGATAAAGATATTTTCTTAAAATTTTCATATCGCGCAGTATAGACCAGATTTTATTAAATGGCAAGGGGTTGGAGTGCTCTTTTTTCTTGCAATTAACCGATTCGGATATTAAAATCGGTGTGTTCTTAAATAAAGTTTTTAAGGGCGGGGTTGAAAAACCCCGCTCTTTCAATAGCAAGGAGTAAAAGATGTCATTTGATTCAATGCCGCGTCAGGATTTATTGTTGGCGATTGAAAGTTTGTCTCAGGAAAAGCAGATTGAACGCGATATAGTTTTTGAATCGCTTGAGGCTGCAATTGCAAAGATTGCTAAACAAAAATATGGCGAAGAATGGAATATTGTTGCCAATATAGATCGTAAAAATGGCGCAATTCACGTTTCGCGTGAATTTACCGTTATTGATCCGTCCGAAGTTGGTGATGAAGATTATAATGCTGCGCAAATGCTGACACCAGAACAGGCAAAAAAATATGCCAAAGATCCGAAAGTTTTCGACATTGTTTCAGATCAATTGCCAGAACCAGAATTTGGTCGCCAAGCGTTTCAAACTGCTCGCCAGATAATGATTGCACGTGTTCGTGATGCTGAAAAAGGTAAACAATTTGAAGAATTCAAAGATAATATCGGCGATATTGTAAATGGAATTGTTAAACGTATAGAATTTGGTAATGCATTTATTGATATAAATGGCAAAGCCGAAGGTTATATCAAAGGTACAGAATTGATTCCAGGTGAAAAATTGCAACCTGGTGACCGTGTTCGTGCACTTATTTTAGATGTTGAACGTTCAAATACTGGACCACAGATTTATTTGACCAGAACACATCCGCTGTTTATGGAAAAACTGTTTAACCAAGAAGTACCAGAAATTTACGAAGGTGTCATTAAAATCAAATCTGTTGCGCGCGCACCAGGCAGCCATGCCAAAATCGCTGTGCAATCTGATGATCCATCAATTGATGCAGTTGGAATGACTGTCGGTATCAAAGGAACACGTATTCAGCCAGTTATCAATGAATGTCATGGTGAAAAAATTGATGTTGTTTTGTATTCCGAAGATCCGGCAGCGTACATAGTAAACGCAATTGCACCAGCAAAGGTTGCAAAAATTATTGTTGACGAAGATACACACACTGCGGCGGTCGTTGTTAATGAAGATCAGCAATCACTTGCAATTGGTCGTCGTGGTCAAAACGTTCGTTTGGCATCGCAACTGACTGGTTGGAATATTGACATTATGAACGAAGCCGAAGAAAAAGAACGTCGTGAACGTGAATATCGTGAAAAAACAGAATTATTCACCAAAGGTTTGGATGTTGACGAAACAATTGCACAACTTCTTATAACCGAAGGTTTCCGTACAATAGAAGAAATAGCATATATTGATGTTTCAGAATTATCAGGAATCCAAGGTTTTGATGCCGATCTTGCCAGTGAATTACAAACACGTGCAAGTGCATATCTTACAAAATTAGAAAAAGATTATTTGGATGGTGGACATGCGCTGGGTATGGATGATTCACTGTTAAATATTGATTTTATCAAGCGTCCAATTATTATGAAGCTTGGTGAAAACGGTGTAAAATCTTTGGAAGATTTGGCTGATCTTGCAACTGACGAATTAGTCGAAATACTGGGTGAAGACACTATGTCTGAACGCCTGGCAGCACGTGTTATTATGAAAGCGCGTGAATTGGCTTATGATATTAAACCAGACGAGGAAAACTGATAATATAACTTATCAAGTTTAAAGGTGTATTTATGGCAACTCTTACTTTGAAAAAATCTGTTGATACAGATGCTGTGCAATCCAAAAAAGGTGACATGGTTTTTGTAGAGCGCAGACGTCGTGTCGCACTGCCTGGACAGCAAGAACTTCGCGAGGAGGTAAAGCGTCCAGATACACCAAGAACTGCTGCGGATGAAAAATTACGCGCCGTACTTGAGGCTGCACGCGCACGTGAAGAAGAATATCGTAAACGTCAAGCCGAGGAAGAATCAGCACGTGCAATGCGTGAATCAGAAATTGCGCGCGAAGCTGAAGAATACGAAGCAGTAAAAGAAAAACTTTCAGCCAAAGAAACTGAAAAAACAGACAAAGAAGAAACGAATAATGTTAATCGTGGTGCTGTTTCATCTGTTGTTCGTGCCCCAAGTGTATTTCGCGAAGAAGAAGATACAAAACGTATTGGTAAAAATAAAAAGTCCAAGAATAAAGATTTTTCACAGGGTAAAATTTCAATTCATGACATTGTAATCGGCGGTGATAACGAAGAAATAGAATTGCGTGTAGAACAACGCAGACGTTCAGAGGCTTCGCTTAAACGTTTTCGTGACAAAGCACGTCAAATGTTTAAGCCAACAGAAAAAGTAGCACGCGAAGTTATTTTGTCGGATAATATTATTGTAAAAGATTTAGCTTCTGCTTTGACTGAAAAAGTCGGGGTAGTTATAAAAAAGCTTATGGAAATGGGAATGATGGCATCACAAAATCAATTGATTGATGCCGATACTGCAGAATTAATTGCTACAGAATTTGGTGCAAAAGTTAAACGTGTTGTTCAAATTCCTTATCAAGACTTATTAGATATATCTCCAAATCCAGAAAATTTGAAACCACGCGCCCCCGTAGTCACAGTTGTTGGTCACGTTGATCACGGTAAAACATCTTTGCTGGATGCTTTTCGTGATGCGAATGTTGTTGCAGGCGAAGCAGGTGGAATTACACAACATATTGCCGCATACGAGGTTAAATCAAAATCTGGAAAAATGATAACTTTCTTGGATACACCGGGTCATGAAACATTTTCTGCGATGCGTGCACGTGGTGCACAAATGGCAGACATAGTTGTCTTGGTTGTTGCCGCAAATGATTCAATAATGCCACAAACCGTTGAGGCGTTAAACCACATTCGTGCCGCCAAAGTTCCATTTATTATTGCAATAAATAAAGTTGATTTGCCAGATGCAAATCCACAAAAAGTTAAAACAGATTTGCTGCAATACGAAGTCCAAGTCGAAGAAATGGGTGGTGATGTTCAAGCAGTTGAAATATCAGCACTTAAAAAGACAGGTTTAGATAAATTAGAAGATGCGATTTTAGTTCAGGCAGAAATGCTAGATCTGAAAGCAGACCCAGATATGTCTGCAATCGCTTCTGTTGTCGAAGCAAAGATAGAGAAAGGTCTTGGCGCAACAGCAACAATTATTATGCGTGGCGGAACACTTAAAATTGGCGACGTATTTGTTGTTGGTGAAACATATGGTCGTGTGCGTGGTTTGGTAAATTCCGCTGGTTCTAGAATGAAGGAAGTTTTGCCTGGTCAACCTGCAATCTTGCTTGGTCTGGAATCTGTTCCAATGGCTGGGGATGAATTGCGCGGGTTAGAGAACGAAGCCCAAGCACGTGAAGTTGCCGCATACAGAGCAAATAAAAATAAAGAACAATTAAATATTGTAAAACGTTCAAGCCTTGAAGAATTGTTTGCAAAACGTGATGAAACAAAAAAACTTGTTTTACCAGTTATTTTGCGCGCCGATGTTCAAGGTTCTGTCGAAGCAATCAAAGATATGATCAAAGTAATTGGTTCTGACAAGGCAGGTGTTGAATTACAATCCTCTGGTGTTGGTCAAATTACCGAAGGTGATGTGCGTTTGGCATTAGCGTCAGGTGGTATTATAATTGCGTTTAACGTTCGTGCAGATGCTGCGGTGCGTGAATTGGCCAGATCTTTGGGTGTTGATATTCGATATCATTCAATTGTTTATCGCATTACAGACGAATTGAAAGAAATACTTTCTGGAAAATTGGCCCCGACACGTCGTGAAAACTTTATTGGTTACGCAGATGTTATCGCATTGTTCAGTGTTGGCAAAGGTACAAAAGTTGCAGGATGTCGTACAACCGAAGGTGTTATCAAAAAAGAAGCTTTTGTTCGCTTGTTGCGTGATAACGTTGTGGTTTATGACGGAAAAATTGGTATGCTTAAACGTGAAAAGAACGAAGTCAAAGAAATATCAGGTGCTGGTATCGAATTCGGAATGAGTTTTGATAAATATAATGATTTGAAAGAAGGCGACCGCGTCGAATGCTACGAAGTTGAAAATGTCAAAGCGACCTTATAAAAAACCGCCAAAGGCGGTTTTTTTTAATCAGTAATTGAAAAAAAATGAAAAATCAGGTAAAATTTGCCTTATGAAAAAAATATTGTTAATGATTACCGGTTTGTTGATCATAGGACTTGGTGGCTGTGCCAATGTCATGGAACGTAAACTTGACGATATTCGGACAAATTATCCATCAGCCGCAGCAAAACTTGCAGATAAAGATAATACTTTGGATCTTATGATTGCTGGTGATGGATTGTTTCAAATAGAAAAATATAAAGAATCCGATCGCGCGTTTGAATCAGTAAATAAAAAAATTCCAGACTCTAAATCAGGTATTCTTTCTGAAATTGTTTCCGCGACAAGTAATAATATGAATAATCCATATCGTCCTTCTGCTATGGATTCTTTATTTATTTCTTATTATCAAATTTGGGATGCATTTATGCGTAATGATTTTGATACGGTACGTGTAATAATAAACCAAGCATATAATAAACAACAATCTGCATCTCGTGAATTTGCAACGGTTATAAAAAAACGCCAAAAAAGTGATTTAGCAGATAAATTGAGAGATGATAATGCACAGTGGAAAGCATTTTCTGATATAACAAATCCGGCACTTACATATCTTTCTGGGCTTTATTTTTTAAATGTTGCAACTGATAATTCAGATTGGGAAAATGCACGACTGTATATTAAACGGGCAAGTGGTATGTCAAGTGCAAGTGCGATCAAAAGCGATCTTGGGTTGGCAGAAGCACGGGTCAGACCAAACGGTGTGACGTGGATTTTTATAGAATCTGGGTTTATTCCAAAATTACATGAAACACGTATTGATTGGCCTGTTATTGTAAAGGGAAAGACACGCGTTATTTCCATAGCAACTGCAAACCCAATTGAAATTTCAGAACCTGATCGTATTGATGGCGGTGAATTATTGGCGGACGGTGATTCAATGTTTATGACTGAGTTCAAAGAATATGAAATCAATCGAGTACTTCGCAGTGTTGCAAGCGCGACCGCAAAAATGATGCTGCAATCTGTTGCTGATGATAAACTTGGGGCGTTTGGATCCTTAGCGGCCAGTGTTTATTCAATCGCAACAACATCAGCAGATGTTCGTAATTGGGCAACATTGCCAAAAAAGATTTATGTTTTAAGATTTCAAAAATCGGACTTGATAAAATTGACCCAGGGCGGTAGAGTTATCAGAGAGATAAAAGTTGATAAAAATAAAAACAATCTGATTTATTTGCGAATTCCAAATGGGGTTCCAAAGATAGTAAACTTTTAAACAAAAGGATGAAAAATGTTAAAAAACAAAGTGTCTGTTTTGGTTTTGATGATGGCAGCTGCGACTCTGGCATCTTGTGGTGGAACCAAAGTCGTTGATTTAGACGATAAAACCGAAGTTGCAATGATGGAAAATGTTATGGAACTTGAATATCGTGACTGGGAAAAAACAGCCGGTAAAATGACTGACAGTATGTTGAAATCGGGTGCATTTGCCAAAGTCAAAGATCCTAAAATTGCAATTGGCAGAATTACCAATGATACTATGCAACGTTTTGACACAGATATCTTGATCAAGAAAATAAGAGCAACAATTGTAAACAGCGGTCGCGCACAGATAACGACTGCGATGGCAAATGACGCACCAGCCGAAGATAATTCAACAAACAATGTAAGAAATTTGCGCAGCAATTCAGAATATGCACAAAACACAATTGTTGGCAAAGGAACATTGGTTGCTGCAAATATGTCACTGACTGGAAAAATGATTCAAAGAAATCTGGATATCAAAGGCGGTTGGTTTGACAGCACAGATACACGTGTTGAATATTATCTGCAACTGACTTTGACAGATGTTAAAACAGGTTTATCCGTTTGGGAAGCTGAAGAACCAATTGTTAAAGAAGGCGATCATGCACCAACATGGTAATCATAAGGTTGTAATAAAAATCCCGCATTACGCGGGTTTTTTATTATTATAATTTTTTTATATCAAGCATGACAAAGCTGAACCTGTATTTTTCAGCATCAGCCAGCCCGTACGATAATCAGTTGCATAAATTGTTACCAAGAACAGACCCAACACACCAATTATTATAAGAACATTAGTGCGTTTTGATTTGATACAATAAACAGCGATATTGTAAAGAATGAACAATATGTATGAATCAACTATGATGCTGACTATCCATAAAGATGTGCAATTCCAAGCAAGCGCGTTTAAAACCAAAATAACTGGGTATATAAAGAATATAGAAGCGAGCCCCTTGATTGCAATTTCCCAATCACGTTCACCACCAGTTATTTCCGAGATCATCATCAATAAACCGCCAGAAATGAACAAAATAGCAACCGCCATAACAGGTACAACAATCAATTCAGAAAATACCGCGCCAAATGTAATAGTGGCGCCACCAATTAAACGTAATGCCAAAACAAGCCCCCCACCCAAAAGACCATAAAGGAATGCTTTTAGCATTGATTCGTCGAGGTTACCATCTGCGACAATTTTTGAGAAAAAATGCCTTGGACGAATGATTATTTGGATTATATGGTTAAACCATTTATATATTTTTGTTTTCATAATGTTGCTCCGCTTGCTAATCGGTTCTTTCTATTTTATAATTCTTTTATAAAAAAACAATCAAAAAAGATACAGGAACAGATTCCAATATGAAAATAGTTATCGCTGGACGTCCAAATACCGGCAAATCAACACTTTTTAATGCTTTGACAAGAACTCGGGATTCTTTGGTCCATGATCGACCAGGTGTGACTCGGGATGCTGTTTCTGGCGTTATAAATTTGCCAGATGGCAATATTGTTGAATTAATAGATACTGCAGGGCTTGAATTCAACACTACTGAGATTGGTAAAATCAGTACCGATGTGGCACTTGATTTTATGTCAAATGCAGATGCAATATTGTTTGTTGTTGATGGACGTATTGGTTTAACATCCGAAGATTTAGATTGGGCACGTCGCGTAAAAAGGGCTGTAAAACCAGAAAAAGTTTTATTATTGGTGAATAAATCAGAATCAAGTAAAAGACTCGCAGATATTTCAGAGTTTTATAAACTGGGGTTCGGAGAACCAAGTCCTGTATCGGCAGAGCATAAAATTGGTTTTGATAAAATTTATGAATTTATTGAATCTAATAATAATAAACCAGAAGTTAAAACAGATGCAGAGGCTAAGTTGCGTATTGCAATAATGGGACAGCCAAATGTAGGAAAATCAACACTTGTGAATAAGATACTTGGTGAAAATCGTGTAATTGTTCGTGACGAACCAGGTATTACGCGTGACACAATAAAAATAAATACCAAATTTTATGGTCGCGACATAATTTTGGCCGATACAGCGGGTTTGCGTCGTAAAGCAAATATCACAGATGATGTAGAAACATTATCTGCGTTAAAATCATTGGATGAATTAGAAAAAACAGATGTTGTGATTTTAGTTGTCGATGCAACAAAACCAATCGAAAATCAAGCACTGGGCATAGCGGCGCGTATTTACGATGCTGGTAAAATTTTATGCTTGGTTTTGAATAAATGGGATTTGGTTGACGAAGATGAACGTGAAAATAAGTTGCTGAAATTAAAACATCAATTTGCAAATTCTTTTCATCAAATTATCAAACCATTGATATTGCCAATTTCCGCAATGCGGGGCACCGGTGTCAGAAATATGTTCAAAAGAATATACGAATTATGGGATATTTCAAAATCACGTGTGCCGACAAGTTTATTAAACCGCACAATTGAAAAATTAGTAACTGATAGACATCCGCCACTTTCTCGTTTGAAACGTCCAATGAAAATAAAATTTGCTAGTCAGATTTCAGAGCATCCGATAAGAATAGCTATAAATGTTGGTGGTGCATCAGAAATTCCAGAATCATACACACGATATTTGCGTCGCGGTATTGCCAAAGCGCTGAATTTCGAACAGTTGCCAATATTTATTGAATACAGAAAAACTGAAAATCCGTTTGATTAAAATTCTGTTCGCAGACCGGCACTCATGAACGGTGCAGTTTTTCCAAAGTTTGTGATTCCAGTTGAAATCCATACATCCAGCCATTGGCTGTATTTATAACGCGCAGATATTACACCGGTATGTGCTGTGAAATTATTATCGATTGCCCCAAGGTCATTATCGTGTGGAAATACGCCAACAAATGAAAGCATATATGACGCCGAAGCAGTAAATTCAAGAAAATCATAACTGATACCAGTTCCGGTTGAAATTCCATCAGATATCAATCCAATAGGTTTCTCATCATAAATTGCACGAACGTTTGTTCCCCATATAAAACTGTTATATTGCAGGTTAAATCCAGCAGATGCCGATGCGCGCCAATCAGCGTTTACACGTGGCGCAAACATATCTGCAGCAAGTCCATGTGGATTTTGGATAAATCCACCACTGAATGTTCCAGCAAATTTTGTTTTTCCATAAGGTTGTCTGTATTTTATAGCACCGTCAACAGCATAGTCAAAATGATTTGAAATTGGCGCAACTGATAATCCGAATTGCCAAGTGTTTGTAGGTGTTGTTACAAAGTTTGCACGTAATGCGTATTTTGTTCCAGACCCAGTTGGGTTCGAAATAATTGGTCCGCCAATTGGTAATCTGTCGTATAAAACAGAATAATCGTTCAAACGCAGACCGCCGACATCTGGGAGACCTACACCAAGTTTAGTAGCGATTGAATCTGTAAAACCAAGTTCAATTCGACCCATACCTGCATCTTCAAAGAACATAAAAGCATCTTTGGAAAAATGTCCAGTTTCAAGTGCAAGTTGGTCAATAGCGTAAACAAAACCAATAGATTGTTGTGATTGTATTGCAAAGTTTGCTTGGGCGCGTAATCTGAAATCAGCTGGCAGATAAGTTATATTTTGCGATGTCAGCGACATAAACGTGCCATAACCGTTTAATTTAAAACCATTTCTGCCATCATTTATTTCGAATGCGTTGGCATTCAAAGAATACATCAAAGAACAAAAGGTAGCTGTTAAAAGGGTAATTTTTTTCATTTTATACCGTCTGATTCTGCGATTATTGCATCTTTGAGTTTTGAAAATGCGCGTTCTTCAATTTGTCGCACACGTTCACGTGATACACCATATTTTTCTGATAATTGTTCAAGCGTTAAAACAGGATCCGATAAACGTCGTGCAATCAAAATTTCACGATCGCGATCTGATAAATCTGTTAAATGCTTTTTCAGCATTATGTGTCCACGACGTCTGAATTCAAAATTTTCTAACTTGTCTTCTATGGATGCGGAATTGTCTGCTAAGTTTGAAAGAACATCACCGCCACTGTCATCATGAATTGGTGCATTTAATGAAACATCGCGTGCGTGCATACGACTGGCCATACGACTCAGGTCGTTTGATGGAACTTCGAGATATTTAGCCAATTGATCTATTTGATCATCCGATAAATTGTTATCCATTATCCCAAGTGCACGTTTAGCGCGCGCCAGGTTAAAAAATACACGTTTTTGATTTGCAGATGTTCCAATTTTTGAAATAGACCAATTGTTCAAAATTGTTTCATAAATTTCAGCACGAATCCAAAACATAGCATAAGTTGAAAAACGAAAACCCTTTTCTGGATCAAATTTTTGCAATGCCTGCATCAGACCCAGGTTACCACTTGCAATTAAATCTGAAACGGCTATGCCATAGTTTCTGAAATCATATGCAACCGAAACAACCATTCGAAGGTGCGAAGCGACCAGTTTTTCAGCAGCGAATTTATCGCCAGCATTTTTCCATTTAACTGCATAATTGTGTTCTTCTTCGGCTGATAAAATTGGGATTTTTTGAATAGCTTGGACATATCGGGCAAGTCCAGCATCATCGCCACCAACCGGTAAAGAAGGTGTATAAGTTGTTGGCAAAGATGACTTGATTTGTTTCTTCATATTTAATAGAGTATAACAAATAATTAGGGATTATCAATTATCAATTCAAGTCCAAAGAGGTAATAAAAAATGGCAAAGATGATGGAAAGATTTAAAAATAAGAAAAATCCGCCAAAGACTGCAGATGAACATGCCGAAGATGCGCTTTACCGCGAAGTTTGGGAAGAGGTTCATGCACAAAAAACATATGATTTTGTGAGAAAATACTCGCGTCAATTGATTGTCGCAGGAGTTGTTTTGGTTGTTGCAGTTATTGGATTCCAAATTTATAGACATCAAAATGCAAAACACAGGGCAGAATCTGCACAAATGTATGAAACAGCAGCAATAATGTTGAACAGTGGAAACCCAGCGGCATCTGCAGCACTTTTGCGTGCAGCCGAAGAATCAAGTGGCGGAATGTCAGATTTGGCTTTGTTCAAAGCCGCTATGAATTCTACCACAGATCGTGAAGCTTTGTTGGAAAAATTATCGCATAACGGTGCGACACGTGATTTTCGTGATCTTGCGCTGGTGCATCTGGCGACAATTCGTGGTGATAAAATGAAAGCAGCCGAATTTGATAAATTTATGGCTGGGTTACAAACAAAACGCAGTCCTTATTATTTTACTGGAATGTTAATGGTTGCACAAAAATACATAGCAGACGGTCAACCTGAAAAAGCTGAAAAATATATTAGTGCCATTGTTTCTGATTCCGAAGCTCCGGGGAGTATTGTTGCTATTGCACAAATGCTTTCAAAATGAAAATAAACAAATTATATTTGATTTTGACTGTTGCTCTGTTGACTGCTTGCAGTAAGCATGACCCGATATTACCGGGTGTGCGTTATGACATATTTCCAACAAATGATATAGTTGTAGAAAATAAAGAAATTCCAGAAATTGTTTTCAAAAATATTGCTGAGGTTAAGCCTGATTATTACGACACTCGGTTTGTTCAGGATTCTGACAATGTTATTTGGGAAAATTCAGACAACGGAACAAAACGTAAAATATTTTCTGGATTTCCAACAGATTCATATGTGTCAAGCAAACGCACACCAGCTGTGCGTGGTGAATTCATTTATGCTGGATTATCCACAGGCGAAGCAATCAAAGTAAATATTAAAACACGCGAACCAATTTGGACAATAGATGTTTATCAAGAATCGAATATGACTGGTGGTGCATCGGTTTTAGATATTACAGCGCCAATTATTATTGATAATTCAAACGTTTTTGTTGGTGGTTTGGGCGGTGAATTTTGTAACTTACGCGACAAAGATGGTTTCAAAAACTGGTGCTTGCCAATTTCTGTCGGTGTCCCATTTGTTTTTGCTGAATCTGTATTGTTCATTGTTTCAACAAATAATAAATTGTACGCAATAAATTCTGAATCAGGTGAAATTTATTGGGTGATTTCGGTTAAAAAGCAATTTGAACCAAAGTTTTCCGATGGATTCATAAAAGTCGGTAAAGAAAAATTTAATATTAAAACGGGTAAAGCAGAGTAATAAATAATCGTTTGCGCCAATTTTTGATTTATGATAAAATATGTCTAAGAGTGTAAGCTATATACTTGTCGTGATTGCATTTAATCACAGGCATAGGGAGCAGAGAATGTATAAATTTTCGTTAAAATTCATTGGTTTCTTCGCAGTTTTTGTTGTTGCGTTGTCAGGTGCAGAGGCTGTAACGGCGCGACCATCAGTGGTTGCACAAGCTGCATCGCGTATGCCAACACTCACAGTTCAGCTTGGAAATCTAAGCAAAAACGTGACGACAAGTACGACTGCGGCAAATGCGGCCAGTTGTGCAAATCCTGCACCTGAACAACTTTCGGCGGCGCGTTGCATTTCCAGATATAATTCATGTTTGCGTCAAGAAGCTGTGTGCGGTGAACATTTTGAAATTTGCGACACAGTTGCGCACTTTAATCAGAAAAGAATTTATTGCCAAGATGTTTTATCACAATGCCCGGCTGATGCATTCTTATCATTATTCGGTACACCAATGGCCAGTATCACACCAGTTTATGGAACTTGTGATGGTAAAACAACATTGCTGAGCAGAACTTTTAATCCAACACTTGCAAATATCGCACTTGTTTATGATCCAGCTGCGACTGAACAAACAAATCAAATTGCCCAGGCAATTGTTGATGGAAATAATTGGGCTGCAGCAAATGCAGTGACAACATGTAAGAATGTTGCCGATGCTTGTGTTGTCAAAGCTTGTAAAGGTTCACCACAAAAATGTACTCAAAATACACCACTTACACCAGCCGAAGCAGATCAGATGGTCAATATTATCAATACTGGTGCAACCGATGTGCGTGTCGATTCAACAATGGTTTCTACTTGGATTGCAAATATGGCATGGGCCCAGAGTGATGTTAAAAATTATATGAAAGAACAATGTTTAGAAGAAATTGGCACAAACAAATATTGCCACATGGTTGTGAATGGTCGCTTGCCAACCGGGACACAACTTTCTGACACATGGGAACAAAACACTGTTTACGAAGATGTAATGTATGGTGCGACAGCCCCACGTTGGAATGCAAATCAAAGCAAAATCAAAGAATGGATTGCAGCAGATGTTGTTGCTTCGGTTCAATCTTGTGCAAAAACTGCAACAAGTTGTGCTGTGAATGCTTGCGGATATGGCAGCTTGGCTGTGTGTTATGCGGTTGCCAAAGATGCAAATAATGTTGTTAATATCCAAAGTGACGCAACCAGAGTTCAAACATCTTGCAGAACACCGGTTACAAACGAACAATCTTGCCGTGATATATTTTTACCAAATGGCACAATTGACGTAACAGATATGTGGACCCAGATTTGGACCAATGATAAAACAGGCGCATATGCATCGCTTACCAAAAAATTAGGTCAGACATTTACAGAAACATCTGTGTCCAGAATTCGCAGCCAATGCCAGAACGAAGTTGAAAAATGTGCAACAGACGCATGCGGCGGTCAATATCTGGATACATGTTTCCATCGTGATGGAACAACAATCAGCACACTGAGTGGTGAAAATACAGGTGGAAAGTTAGATACAGCAATGGTTGTTGGTTTATGCAGCAGTACAGTCAGAAAATCTGATTCTTGCAAAACATATTTTGATATGGAATTTGCAAAGAACGCATTGAATATTGATTCCACAAGTTCACTTAGCTGGGGAACAAATGATTATTCATTGGATAATTGGTATTCAGCAAGTGCGGCAACCGTGGCACCATGTACAGTTGATACTACAACTGATCCTAATAATACTACATGTTCAGATCAGATGGGTCAGATATTCAACAGATTGATCAGCTCGTTCGTCGTAACAGCCGAAGCAAATTACAGACATAAACAAGAAGTTGCAATGCAGAAATGTTTGGATAATAACAATGCTGGTGCAGGGACTCTTGCTAATGCATGGATTATTCAACCTGGTCCAATGACTGCCGAACAGGTAATAAATGGAATTGGTAATACTGGCCAGACAGCAACATCAGATTTGTTTAGTGGAATCTGCCGTGTTCAAGTTACTATGTCCAGTTCTGATCCAGCGGTAAACGATATACTGCGTAACGGTAAATCACAAATGTTTTTCCCAATGGGTACAACATTCATGTGCGGATCAAATTTAACATTAGCTGAAATGGAACAGATGGGTTGTATAGCAAATGGTGACAGATGGATTGACGGTCAATGCAAAACCAGTGATAAAGTCAGCGGCGGTGTAAAAACACTTGCCACAATCGGTGGAATCCTGGGTGGTGGAATATTGGGTGCTGTTGGAACAAACGCACTGGTGCAAAATACTAGCGTTGGAAACATAATCGGCGCTCGTGACACTAATCCTGCAAAAGCCCAAGCTGAAGCATGTATTGCTAAGGTAAACTCTGACAAATCCATGACCAGAAATTATGTTGTAGATAATGAAGTAAACAGGAAAAAAACAGCATATTCAATAGAGTCAACAAGTTGTACTGTCAATGGTGTTGAATATAGTTATGACAAAGTTACATCTGATACAGGTGGAACTGCTAGCTATGACACAGCGAATAATACAATATCAGGAATGAATAAGGTTATAACACAAATAAATGGTTTGACTTTGCCAGATAATGTGAAAACAGATTCAAAGAGCGGCATGATAGCAAATGTGGTTGGTGGGGTTGCGGGTGCTGCGATTGCAACGACTGCTGCATGGAGCATCATAAACTCTGTCGAAGATGGCCGTGATGACAATGCCAGAAAAGCAGCCAAAGACTGGATGTCTAATGTTGGTAACAAAATCAACTGTATGTATCATGGCACAGTCATTCCGTTTGGTACAGTGGCGACAATTGATTGGTAAAATTAAAATCCCGCGTAACGCGGGATTTTTAATATAATTTCTGATTTTTTTAATACCATTTTATTATCAATAATAATAACAATAAATAACATTTCTAATAATAATTGACATGTATTACTAAAACACCTAGGATTAATGTAACTAACAAAGGGAGTAGGTTATGAAAAAACAACTGCTTGTCACCTCTGTAATTGCATTATCCGTATCTTTACCTGCATTTGATGCTGTGGCTGCAAAAACACCAAAAGCAAAGCCAGTAGATTATACAATGTCATCTGATGTAAAACCTGTTCCCGAAGATTATGATCCATCAGCAGATAGAACTAAGAAAACAGTCCAAGAAGAAACAGACAAAGTAAAATCAGATGCAAAAACAGAATCTGAAGCCGCAGATAATTCAGAATCTTCGGATTCAAATGATTCAAAATCATCAAGTTCCAGCAGCAACCCAGATGCAAAATTACCACATGGTGTTCAATTTGGTGTTGGTGTAAATGCAACATCTGGGGCAAATGTGTTTGTTGGATATGCTAATAAAAATTTCGATTCTTTCTGGTGGAAACGCGTTGGTGTTCGTCTTGATTTCGGTACCACAAGTCCTCTTAAATCTACTATAAATTCAGCCATAGATAGCGCAATAGGTGACGGCGTTGATGTTGGCGATGGTATGACTATCAAAGATGCGCATTTATCAGCAAATCATTTTGGTGCCTTGGTTGATCTTTATCCTTTTGGAAATACATGGTTTCTGGGAGGAATCAGACTTACTGGTGGATATATGACTGGTAAGGCAAGTGTATCCGCGGATTTAACAGGTAAAGTTGATAGTGCCCCTGGGGACCCGATTCAGTTTGAATTGGATGGAATACAGTATAGATATAACGGAAATACATTAAACGGTACTGCTGGTGTGAATTGGAATTACAGTGGTCCATATTTGGGTACCGGATTTGATTTAGGTCTTGTATGGGGGATTAAAATTTATATGGATGCGGGTGTTGTGTTTACAGACAAAACTCCACATGCAAAACTGAATGTTCCAATTGATAATTTGCAGGTAAACAATGGGACAGAAAGCAGCCCAAATTGGCAAACTGTTGAAGGTAATTCCACATACACGCAAGATTTTTATGATGCACGCGATACTGCATTGCGAGATGCAAACGATAGTTTGAAAGACGCAAAGTTTTATCCGATTATAAAACTTGGATTGATGTATAGATTCTAAAAAAAACGCCGCAAGGCGTTTTTTAAATGACAAATATTTATAATTTATTCGTTATCCAATATTTCTAAAAGTTCGCGTATATCATCTGGTGTTGGTGCGCGGAATTTCATTGCTGCGCCTGTTACAGGATGTATAAGTTCTAGGATTTCGGCGTGAAGCATTTGGCCATTATGTGTATGCAAAAATTCTAAGAGTTTTGGATTTTTAACAGTACCAAAACGTGTAGTTCCACGACCATAAATTGGGTCACACAGTACTGGAAATCCATGTGATGATAAATGCACTCTGATTTGATGAGTTCTGCCTGTGAACAAAGTACAACGTAATTCAGAAACACCGACACGCGACCAAATTCGTACAACATCGGCATGCGTTTTCGCAGGTTTTCCACCAACTTTTAAAATAGTCATCTTTTGACGGTTTTTTGTGCTGCGTCCTATATTACCTTCAATATCTGCACCTTCCCAATTTGGTATTCCCCAAACGAAAGCGATGTATTTTCTTGTTAAATCATGCGCTGCAAAAGTTTTAGTTAAATTTCTGTACGCAGCGTCTGTTTTTGCAAATATTACTGCACCAGAAGTATCCTTGTCGATTCTGTGTACAACCCCAGGGCGTGAATCACCACCAAGTACTGATAATTGACAGTGTGATAATACGGCCTGAACCAGTGTGCCTGTTGGATTGCCAGCCGCAGGATACATAACAACGCCGCGTGGTTTATTTACAACGATTATATCTTCATCCTCAAACAAGATATCAAAATCTATTTGTTTTATTTTTTTATCAATTATTTTTGATTCTGGTTTTTTCGCTTCTGGAATTTCTATGACATATTCTTCGCCAATCTTTACTTTGTCAGACAATTTGATTTTATCACGCGGGCCAGAAATTTTGAATTTTTGTAATTCTGATCTTGAATATTCAGTAATTTGGGTTGCAAGAAACTTGTCCAGACGAATTCCAGCAGAATCTTCACCAACTATAAAGTTTTTATTATTTTCCAAGTTCAGACCATTTTGTTTTTGTGCATTCATCAAGATTTACAGTCCAATCTTTGAGTGTGCAAGTTATCATTCCATCTGCTTGGGCACTGATAGAGTCACGTGCAGTCTCGCGGTATGAAAATTTTAATTCTTTTGGTGTTGCCAAACATGTTATGCGTATAAATGCATGTGAATCTGTACCAAAAATCTTTGATGGTGAAACCCAAGTTTCAACATATTCTGCTTGGCCATAACATGGGAATCCGTCAAAATAATAAAGTTCCCAACCGGTATTTCCAATTCCTTTGCCACGTGAAAATTTTACATTAAATTCGGAAAAGCGCAGACCTGACAAAGACTCCCAATCAGAGCTGGTTGAAAAAACAGAATATCTGGCGGGTGGTGGAGGTGTTGCCCCAAATGCCGAATTTATTGTAAATAATAAACCAAGAGTTATGATGATTTTTTTCATTTTACAAACTCCACTGACATTCTTTTAACTTTTTTCACAGGTTCTGGAATTGTTGTTTGAAAATCTGCAGATTCACCAGCATCAAGTAATGGAACAGGCGATAAAACTTTGGCTGTGCCTATTACGTTTTTATCCGAATCTTTTAATTTTACGATCATGTCTGGTACACCATAGATTTTATTAGAATTATTTTTAATATGACCCTTGATTATAATTACAGGCGCACCAGTAGTTTCATCAAAACCTTGTTGTTGTGAACTTAATTCGGCAATCAAAGGTTTTGAAACTTTATCATTATGCGAGCTAATAACTGCGGCAACAAAAATCAATGCGGACATCAAAGCGCAAACCGCAGCCAAAAGCAAAAGCCAGGAATTCTTACGAACATGCGGAATTTGCCAAATATGACCACAGCAAGCACATTGCACAGTTTTACCTGCAGCATTTTCAGCAGAATATTCGGTCTTACAAAATGGGCACGTTATTTTCATATATTTCAAAGTGTAGACTAAGTTTATGGTAAATTCAAGTTTTGGTATTTTGAGGTTACAATTTTTTTCATATTCTCGACCGCATTTATAAAATCAGTCGCGGTAGCATTCGCATTTGCGGAAACAGCAGTCATTAGTTTTTCAGATTCTGTACCTTGGGTATTATTAGAAGCAATGATTTTGCGTGCCATTTTATTAAGTACAGGTATGGAAATATCATTAAAAACAGCGCTGTTTGTGGTTGTGTCCCAGAAATAGTCAGAATTTGCGGCATCTTGTATTTTTGAAGCAACATAAAGTCGTGGGGTAATAGAACCTGAAAAACCTATGTTTGCAGTTGTAGCTGTGATTTGACCGCCAGACATATCAATCATTTTTCCAATTTTTAACTCTGATTGACTGCTACTTATTTGTAATCCAGATAACGAAAGTTTATTTACCCAAAGTTCCGAAGCGGTAACTAATGAAAAATTTGCCTTGTTCCCAATAGTTAATTTTTTTGATATATTAAAATCCCTGCCGTCTGATGATAAATTACCATTTACCGTGGCTTCGTTATATACATTGAATTCGTTTTCAATAGTTGGACGTGAATTAAAAATAATTTTTGTTGTGTTTACAGATTCCGAAGCCAAGGTTTCGTTAAGTGTTAAATTTTTAGCATTAACCAGGTCGGCATTTATAATATCATGTCCACCGAGTGATAAATCACCAGAAAATGTCGCATCCGATTTATCATCAGATGGAAGACGCATAATATATTCATCACTGGTTAAAAAACCCTTGGTTGCTTCGGTAACACTATTGTTTGATAGATCTCCGCCAATATCGTTTAACCCAGTGTGTAAAGTTCCAAAAGCACCATACACATTTTTATCATCTATAAATCCTGTGTTTGCCCCACCAATTTCTGCAATTTTACGAGTTCTGAGTGCGGTATAATCACCACTCATAATAACAATCCCTTGGAGTGCAGCGCGACCACCACGATCCGGAGTTTTTAAAATCCTCAGTTGGAACTTGTTACTTTTTTCAAGATATTCTGGAAGACCGAAATCTGATAAGTCTGAAATTTTTACCCGCGTTATTGTTTTATCCAACGGAGTAAGTAATTCATTTTTATGCGCACTCATGTATTTTTCAAGCGCATTACGAACAATTTTTATTTCGCCGGCTGCTACTATGTTTTCGGCACGTGATTTATTTTGTTCTTGAAGTTTAAGTACAAACGGCAACATTGCGGCTGCTAAGGCAATTGATAATAATAATTCAACCAGCATCGCACCACGTTGGCTTTGCTTGCATGAATTTGTTTTTGAAAATTTACCAAATATTTTTTTCATTTATTTTGTAGTGGCACCTTTCCAGCCAGATTTTGTTATTTTACTGAATTGGTTTGATGGTATTTGCAAGGTTTCATTCAAAATTGAATTTCCGAAACGAGTTAGAGCAATTGCATTAAAAGTTGGAGAACTTGTAGATGGAAATGTCCAACTGCCAATTTTTAAAGGGTAATCTTTGGTGCTGGAAAGTAATTCACTTGAAATTGTTAATCCATAACCAGATGTAAAATATATACTATCAATATTAGCGTATGAAGTATATATAGAATGAGTACTTATATTTATAAAATCAGAAAGCGTTACAGATGAGGCTGATTTTACAGACATGTCACCACTTACATTTATTTTTCCCGAAATATCGGCACGGTCAGCGATTATTTGAGCTCCGCTGGACCAATTTCCAAGCATTGTAACACCAGATACACTGGATGTATTTATGTTTCGAAAACCTGTAATATCACCAATGGTTTTAATTGTATTAAATTTTGATTTATCTGCCTGGATATTTGCACCATTTGGAAAATATGCAGTATCTGCGGTTATAATTTTTGATGTTACAAATCCAGCAGATAAGTTAAATGCTTGGACAGTTTTTGCAGATATCTTAGCAATGTCAAAAATACTGTTCCCAGAGAAATAAAGATCGCGATGCATTTTATTTAGCTCGTTCTTTTCGTTCCCAGTTTTATGTAAAAACTTATTTGAATCGTTTTCAATAAAATCTGCGGTTATTTTGTAAACTAAATCGCCTGTTTTAAATTCTTTGGCAACAACGCCCCAAGTACCAAAGGTATTATAAGCAATACCATCTTGGGTAACAGATCCAGCATCTGAACCAATATTTTTTGCAAGTTTTGCGCTGCGCAAACTGTTTTCAATTCTAAAAGCGAGATATATATCCAGATGTTGAGTGTTTGTAACTTTATATTTATCAACAAACCCAGCATAAGGGGTAATCGTATTTGTATCCGGAGCGATTGTTTTAATATCTTCGGGGCTTAGAATAATTTGTGTGTTATCACCCCATTTGTCGTAATTCATTCTTGCAAAATTCATTATCGGAGATTTATATTCCAAAATTTTCTTTGCTGTGACAAGGTCTGATATTTCGCGACTTGTATCACGGACTTGCATATAAATAAATGGAGAAATGATTGCAACAACAGCAATCGCCAAGAGCGATTCCAACAAAGTATTTCCACTTTCTGAATTTCTAAAATATTTGTGTTCAATCTTCACAGTTACTTTTTCCGTCAATTAAGCATTGTTTTGTATTAATTCTTTTTTCCAATCTTTGCCAGTAAACATATTGGCAAATTATATTTTGTGAAAAAGATTCCTTGTTATAAGTTATATTATCAACACCAAGCGAATTTATAATACTTTTGCAATCGACTGTATCACTTGTATCTTCAAGAGGTTTCGAAATTATTTTAATTGTTCCGTTATCAATTCCTTTTAATAATATATCTGGTAATACGGATGTGCCAGCAGGTCTGATATCAATTATTGTTGGGCCTGTGCCACCCTGGGCCAGAGAGCTGGATATTTGATCGCGCAAAGTTATATGTGTTGCTGAAATTAAATCAGAATCAATACCTGTTTTAGTTGTGTAATTCAGACCAGTATCGTCAATAAATACGTCTTCGCCACGTGCCGCATTCAGAAAAGAATAAATAACAACATTAGGTGTATCAATAGTTACATTTTCTAAAATTAAATTACCATCAATATTCCATTTATCTGGGCCATAAAAACCAGTATGTCCAGCGGACATTGAAAAATCATAAACAGATATAATGTCAGATGTTAAATTTCCGGTGATACCAAATTCAGAAATTGTTTTTGAATAAACAGAATCTGCATTCAGAGTTCCTTTGGTCACAGAAAATGAATCATCAAGTTCTGTGCTTTCAAACACAGCTTTTTGTACAGAAAGAGTATCAATTTTATTTTTTTGTTTTCTTCCGTCTTCAATGCTGGTAAGTGTCAAAGTATTTACCGATGCAGAATCTGAAACGACAGAACCTGTATTTATGGCGCCTGTATCATTTATATCAAATTTGTTCATATCCAAGTCGCCAAGGAATTCATCCTTTTCTGGTTTTTTGCTGTGTTTTTTGACGAGTTCAGAGAAATCTTCGTTCACAGGAATACGTATATAAATTGAATTTTTATCTGGTTCATATTTATATTTAGATGTGTCAATTTTCCATCCACCAAAATCAGATTTTATCGTTTTTTCGCTTGAAGTCCCGCCCCAAAATCCAATTCTTGCAAGTAATTCACGAGTTTGAATATTTGATAAATTTCCCCCATAAATTCGCAAAAATGCTTCGAAATCTTCACTGTCATTTTTCAGAATTACTAAATCAATATTTTGATTAAATGGGGTGCGTGGAACAAAGCCGAGTGGTAATCCAAATAATTCTAGTTTATCTGTGAAATCATCGCCTGACAAAGTTGTTACGCCAATTGGTTCCGATAAAAAGTTTTCACGCATGTAAATTTTTGCTGCAACAGAGGCTGTTTCTATTTGTGTGGTTGCCCCGGACATTTCTGCCCCAGATCGTTGCTCTGCCAATTTTCGTGCTATATTTGGCATAAACGAAACAATCAAGGCCAGCGCGAGCAAGGCCTGTATTAAAAAATTTCCAAATTGGGATCTTTGATTCAGAATTTAGACAACCCCCCTACAATCACAGATTATAGACATACAAGATTGTTCTTGCAATCTGTTTTTGCCTGATATATCATATCGCCAGATTTATGGCAGAGATTAAATTTCTCTATATTTCAAGATTAAGTAACCCTGAAACTAAAAAATTACACACAATGCAATATAAAAAAAATCAAATGTCAGTTGGGCTGATGATTCAGCGTTGCCATCGTTGGCGTCAAAAAAGAAAGCAATATATTGATGCAGCACGTGGCGTAGCTGATAATATAGAACGTGAACGTATTTTACAAATGGCCGAACATTATGGCCGCATAGTATCTTATGAACAGGGTAAAATAGATTCTTCTCGGGATCCACGTGAAAAAGTACAAAATAATCACAATGCAGAAATTGAATCAAATGATGATGAAGATGATGATGCTTTTCCAGATTTCATGGAACAAATAAAAACAAACCATTAATTTAATTATTAATTACTTTTGAAATCGCAACAACGGCTGCGACTTCGGCGCGCAGTATAGTTTTTCCAAGAGATAAAGATAATGCACCGCATTTGTCGAGCGTGGAAAATTCTGAATCTGAAAATCCCCCTTCTGGACCGATAAATAGACAAGAATTGGTGGAAATCTTTTTATTTGTTGTTGCAATATTTTGTCTGGTTGTTCTTTCGTCTGCGAATATAATTTCAGAATAATTTTTTACAAAATCATCAAATTTTATTTCTGGCAGAATTTCGGGTACTGAATTTCGTCCCGATTGTTCTGATGATTCAATCGCGATTTTTCTCATACGATTCCAATTTATATGACGTGCGTTTGTGAAATCAGTTACAACAGGTAACAATTTTGAAATACCCATCTGTGTAGCCATTTTTACCAATTCGTCAGTGTTTTTTATAGGTGCAAAAGCAAGTGTTAAATTATTTGATGGGTCTATATGATCTGTTTTGCTGATTATTTCCAACTCGTAATTCACTATTTTTGCAAGAAATTCTGAACCTTTGTTAAAAATCAAACATTCATCAGTTCGCATAACTTTTTGTAAGTAATGCAATTGCTCTTTGGATATTGGAAAAATTTTCCCGGTTTTCAAATTTTCATCTATAAAAATTCTTGGAATGTTTTTCATTTTTTACCATTTTTTTGTTATAATACATCCGATGGCTGAAAAATTCAATCTTTTAAGTATGTCGGGTAAGGGCAAAGGGCTTGGTATTTTCAAGTCCGGAATGTACAAAGAACATTTGCAAACCCCAATGGCGCGTATGTTTTGGGGAATGCGCTGGGGCTTTGGTATTTGGCTTGCCTGTGTCGCTGCTTTTGGGCTTTCTTTTGCTGCTGAACATTTGTGGCGTTATGGTTGGACAGCTGGTACCGCGAAATGGATGGGTGTTTATTTTACAAATATTATAACATCTGGTGGACTTGCAATTTTTTCTGAAATTCCTGCTTGGGTTTCTCGGATAGTTTTGAGAACTGATATTGCAACGATTGCACCATTATTACCTATCATAATCTATTATATGTTATCAGATGCAACCTTGATTGATGAATTTAACCCACACGCCAAAGATAAATACGAAGAAGCATCAAGTCGCAAAGCAAATGATGATGATATTAAAAAAATGGGATTATTGGGTGGATTCGTCCAAGTTTTAGGTTACTGGAAGAAAAAACCGCTTATGTTACCTGAAACACTTTCTACGCTTTGTGTGGCTCCTCCGGGTACCGGTAAATCCCAGGGTGTTGTTATTCCAACAATCTTAGATTGTGATGGCGTTTCTATGATTATTAATGACCCAAAGCCAGAATTGAAACAAAAAACTTCTGCGTATCGTGCAAGCAAAGGTATGGTGTTCATAATGAACTGGGCCGGACAAGATGATCCGGCGCGTGGAATTTATTATCCATCATGGAATCCTTTGTCGCCAAGTCATGTTCCTTTTGTTCAAGAAGAACGCGATTTGTATGTCGACAGTATTGTAAATGTTTTAGTCCAAGAAACGCCGAAAGACCCACATTGGGGAATTTCTGGACGTGCCGCACTTTCAGGTTTTGTGCATTTTATGGTATCTAAAATTGAAAAAGCCAAAGCAGACGAATATTTCAAATATCGTATGGATACTGGGCAATTTGATTCTGATGATGCTGCATTGTTGATGGATTATTATGCAACAATGAATGATCCAAATGCTGATGCTGCGCGTGCTATGCTGGCCGCCGGCAAATTAAATTCTATGAATTATGTTCATGTTGGTACTTGGCGTAATATTCCACCGGCATGGATTGGTAAAGAAGCATCATTATCAATGATTCTTGACTGGCTGACAATGAACCAGATGGAAATAGCAGCCGATTTAGAAGCACGCAGAAAACAAGGCGATCAAACAGTTATGATGGCCGATCCGATGCGTGAATTATTCGAAGCAGCAGCAAACGAATCTGTTCAGTTTAATTATGCACCCCGTGCTAATTCGGAATTCAGACAGCTTGCAAACACACCTGATCGGGAACGTGGTTCTATATTATCAACTGTTGTTGCTGGTCTTGGTATTTTCCGAAATAGTGCTGTGCGTAATCGTACAAGTCATTCTGATTTTCATTTTTCAGATTTACGTGGAATGATTGATCCGCGCGATGGTAAATGGAAACCGGTATCTGTATATCTTTCTATAAACCAAGTTGATGCAGATGCATTGAATCCGATAACTGCAATATTTATTGAATTGATGTCCAGATTCCTTTTGGCGCATAAACCATCTGATTCTCATCGTGGTCAAGAACTTGGGCCATACCCATGTTTGTTTGTACTTGACGAAATGCCAAAGATGCAAAAACTTCAGGCTGTTATCCAGGGACCAGATTTGGGTCGTGGCCAACAAGTATCATATTTAATAATTGGTCAGGATTTACACCAGATTTCTGAAAAATATGGTCAAGACGCCATGTATACAATTATGTCAACGACCGCCGCAAAAATTGTTCTGCGTCAAAATGATTTGAATACAGCAAAACAATTCAGTGAATTGATGGGTGACAAAATGACTAAGAAATCTGTCAAGGGTGCCGATGGTAAAGAAAGTGAACAAACAGAAACGAAACCACTTTATACACCGATGGATATTTTGAAAATGGATTTGAAAAAACAACTAGTAATTTACCAAGGTTGGGCGCACAGACCGATTGAGGCCGACCATCAACGTGCTTATGCAGACGAAAGATTAAAGAAATTAATGGATATGGGTGAATCTGCTCCATTACCAGATTTTCTTGTCCCTGCCCACGTGACCGCTATGGGGTATAATCACCAAGAGATTGCTGCGAACCAGCATTCAATTAAAAGTGAATAAAATAAGAATCGCCAAATTTTTATCGGATCGTGGAATAGCTTCGCGGCGTGCAGCCGAACAAATGTTAGTGGATGGTCGTGTAATTGTTGACGGTATAAAAATTAACAGTCCTGTATTTTTTGTTGATGGCAGTGAAGAAATAAAAATTGATGGTAAAAAAATCTCTGGCAATGAATCTGAAATTAAAGAGCGTCTTTACGCGTTTTATAAACCTGTTGGAACAATGACAACAACAAGTGACCCAGAAGGTCGAAAAACAATTTATGATGTTCTGCCACCACAATATAAAAATCTGAAATATATCGGGCGACTCGATTTTAATACCAGTGGATTATTACTTTTGACCAACAGTGGTGAAATATCACGCAAAATGACTTTGCCTTCGTCTGGTCTTGAACGGGTTTATATCGCAACAGTTGGGCGTGCATGGACAATTGATGATGAACATATGAATCGCTTGCTAAAACCACTGCGTCGCGGTGCAAAAATAGACGGAATAATTTATAAACCCATGAAGATAGAAAGATTGTCAGCAAGTGATTTGAAAGTTACAATCAGCGAAGGTAAGAAAAATGAAATCAGAATTGCATTTGAATCTATTGGATTACCAGTGCGTAAACTGCACAGAATTTCATATGGTGATATAGAACTTGGCGAATTAAAACCAGGTGAAATAAAAGAAATAATTCTTAAAAACAAAAATCATAAATCGTAATACAGAAAAGCCTTGACTCTGCTTGTTTTTATCAATTACAATGCGTATTAAGAGAGGGGATTTCCATGGTTAGAAAAATAAGAAAATTATCGCGTATTGCGCATAAATCAGCATTGACTGCGAAAAAATCTAATACTAATAGAACAGCAAAAATTTTGTCTGTTAAAAAGACGAACGATGCATCTGAATCTAAATCATCTGTTGCACGTCTGTCTATATATATTTATTGGTTTATTATTTTATTCTTTATTTGTGCAACTTTCTACATAATTGGTCGCGGTCAAGAAATTTTAAAAAAAGTCCAACCTGCAATGGATAATGTTGAAATTATTGATGGTGTTTCAGATATGTCTGATGCAGATCGTTTACAGATGAGTCAAAAGTATTCAGTAAGTGGTAAAGAAAAGTTATTGGCTGGTGACGCATCTGGTGCAATTTATGATTTGTCGATTGCAATACAAGCAAATCCAAAATCTTCGGATTCTTACGTGTTTCGTGCAGAAGCTTATATGCAAAATGCGGATTATAATAATGCTATGTCCGATGTTAATGATGCGATTGAAATTAATTCGGAAAATGCCGTTGCTTATTACGATCGTGCATTATTGAATATCAAAATTGAAAATTACGCAGCTGCTTTGTCGGATTTGAATAGCGCGCTTACTTCATATCAAAAAACTCCGAACGATGTGTTGTCTGTGGCGGATATTTATGCAAAACGTGCACAATTAAATTTGTGGACCAAAAATTGGTCAGCAGCAGCAGCAGATTATAATTCTGCGATTTCTTGGGATGCTGGAAATGCTGATTATTATTCCGGTCGTGCCGAAGCATTAACTGCTCTGGGTCAATACGATGCAGCTTTGATAGATTACATGAATGCAGCAAGAGTTGTGTCTGAAAAAATTCAAAAAGCCGCTACAACTGCTGAACGTGAAAAAATGTCACGTGATGCAATAGGGTATTTTGAAAAATCTGGAGCGATTCGTGTTTCAAAGGGTGATTTAGAAGCAGCGGCGGGTGATTTAGAGTCTGCACACATGATCGCGGTGGCCCTTGGGGATACGGAAATGGCAAATCGATTAAAGATTTTAATAATGAATATTCAATAATAAAAAGCCGCGCAAATGCGCGGTTTTTTAATAAAATATACTTACAGAAAATTGGTTGTTTTTATACTATTTAAATATAGTATTTTATTTTGTAATAAATTTTAAATTTGTGCTTGACTTTTTTTTCAAAAGAGCGCATACTGTGCGGGCTTTCAAGTTGAGATTTAAGCCCAACCCCTGAAATTCTGCGATTTTCTGATAAAACACGATTCGTGTGACCAGGTAAAATCGCCACATTGTGAATAAAGCAGCTCATCAAAGTGATTTGGTGGCAATTTTATGTATTTATCGGCGAAAGCCGGTTAATTCGTATGTGCCAAATAATCACTTATTTCAAGAAGGGATGTGCAGACAATTGAAGTTGTGGTTTTTATCCAAACTTTAAGATGTCAATAGCACATCACAGATAGGTAGAAGGTTGTATATATTATGTGCAATCTCGTTATTCCTATCTTGCGAAAATAATATGTAAAGACGAACTGAAATTTAATTATGTCAGTTTCGTAATGTGCAGGCATCAACCCAAGTTTTTTAGAACTTGAGAGTTTGATCCTGGCTCAGAACGAACGCTGGCGGCAGGC
>CAZNTZ010000009.1:0-31790 GCA_964576135.1 uncultured Muribaculaceae bacterium
CTCACAAATAAACTATGTTTCCGAAGGTGTAAAATTATTCGCAATGCTGACATCTATACTTGGTTCTTTATTAGCTATATTGTTAAGTTCTGGCCTGGTTCTTGGTATAAATAAAACAATTTCAATTATACTTATGGGTGCAATAATTTTGCGCGGTGTATACAGTGCGATCAGAATACGCCCAATGCGCAAAGCATCAGAAGTTTCATCAGAATCAAGCGCTTCTTTGTCTGGAAAATTAATAGACAGTCTCTCAAACTTTTCAATTGTTAAATTATTTGCCGCGCGCAAGGCAGAACAAAAATATGTAGAGCCTTTACGCAAAAAAGATATATTTAATAAAATTCGTCTTGGGTTTATGCAACGCATGTTTTGGGCAATACCAAGCGTTTGTTACACATTATTATGGGGACTAATGATGTTTTTATGCGTAAAATTTTACGTTGCAGGTGAAATGAAAGTTTCAGAAATTGTATTTACTATCAGTGTTTATTTTGCGACAACATCGATGATTTCAAATATAGTCGAAGGCATACCAGATTTAATAGATATTGTCGGTTCTTCACGTCAATCATACAAAGATTTAATCAAACCTATTGGCGTTAAAGACGATGAAAACGCGCCTGAACTTGCGGTAACAAATGGAAAAATAGAAATTAAAAACTTATTTTTTAGATATAAGAAGAAAATGATTTTAAACGATTTATCTTTAACTATAAAACCTGGCGAAAAAATCGGACTTGTTGGTGGATCTGGCGCTGGGAAAACAACATTAGTTAATTTAATAATGCGTTTTTATGATTCGACACATGGTCAAATTTTAATAGATGGACAAAATATTACTCGTGTTACACAGGATTCATTACGCAGACATATTGCATTTATTCCACAAGAACCATCGATGTTTAATCGAACTTTGCGTGAAAATATTGCTTACAGTGAACCAAACGCAACAGAATCACAAATTCGTAAAGCCGCAGAATGTGCACAAGCTGATAAGTTTATAATGCAGTTTGACAAGAAATACGATTCTTTGGTCGGTGATCGTGGGATGAAATTATCTGGAGGGCAACGTCAACGTATTGCGATTGCACGCGCATTTTTGAAAAACGCACCTATTTTGATATTGGACGAAGCAACGTCGGCATTGGACAGTGAAACAGAAAATGCAATTCAAAAATCATTTGCAGAATTATCCAGGGGTCGTACAACCATTGTAATAGCACATAGATTATCAACGCTGCGAAATATGGATAGAATTATTGTATTAGATGGTGGACGCATTGCAGAAAGTGGAACTCATAATTATCTTTCACGCAAGAAAGATGGGATATATGCCAAGCTTTGGAAAATGCAATCTGGTGGATTTATCAAAGAGTAATTTATTTCTATCTTGATAATTTTTTCAGTACAAAATCTTTTGAGAATCCAAATTTATTAGGATTTTGTGTTGTTAATAATAATGCCATTTGATTTTTTATACTTCGTGGCATGCTTTCCAATAATATATTTGGCAAATCTTCGTATTTTTTGGTAACAATAAAATCTAATATATATTGTGTCACACATAAACGTGAATAAAATATTAAAGGATTTAATGTTGATGCAAAAGTTCTGATTTCTAATGTTTTTCCATCTTTTACATCTGCTTCGGCCCAATCGTAATCAATACCACAAATGTATGCACCATTAAACAAGCCTTCGCGTGCACCTATGGTTATAAATAAATTTGATAAGAAATTATTTTTTTTATTCTTATCCATATATTCCGATTCACGTTTATGAATATCCCATAATTTATCAATATACTTACTGGAATAATGTATGTGCATAGATGCCGTTTTACCAGGATATAAACCAAACTTGCCTAAATTAGAACAAATCTGAGTTATTTCTGGCGGTTTCCATTGTTTTAATGGGAAATATTTAAATTTTATTTCTGTGGCATCGTCAGCCACCGAACTATCTATACTTTGTTCAAGTATGTATTTATCACATAATTTTTTTGAAATATTACGAATAGAATGACCGTTCCAAAATCCTTCTAATTCTAACTCTACCCCTAACTTCCCACCAGTTTTATTATATTTAAACATTTTGGCTCTGTTATTGTATGCTAATTATATTCAAAAATAAAAAATTGTCAACAAATGGTCGAAAAGAATTAACCTCTCGTTAAAAATATAATATAAAAGTTTATTAAAACCTTGATTCTAGCGAACTTTTCCAGTTTTATAATCAAACATTTTGCTCAGTACATCTTGCAATTCAAAAGTTTCCAGAAACTCCGAAATTGTCATCTGAAATCTTTTTTTGATTATTAAATCCATGGCTGGTTGGAAATAATTTAAAATAAATTTTGATAAAATAATATCATTTGCATACATTATAACGTTTCTATAATAATCCAAATCTTTTCTTTGCAAGAAATCTTGACTCCAAACAATTACAGTTGCATAAAATCTGCGTAACTGAGTTGCTTCGGCTTGTGTAATTTTTTCTGCTTGGGCATAAATGTCTTGCGGTTGAATTTGCAAAAACTTTTTATATCTCAGCAAATATTCAACCAATTGTGAGATATTCATTGTTTTCATAGATTCAAGCATTTTTGAATCTGGCAGTTGGGGTTTAGCGGCTATCATATTAACCTCCCTTGGTTTGGTTAAGAATTTATATTTTCAGATTTCAGTAAAGTCTTGGCCATTGCAATAGATTCGTTTGTTATTCTATCACCACTAATTATTCTTGCAAGTTCTGTTATTCGTTCATCTTTTGATATCTGACAAACATTTGTATTAGTTGTTTTACCATCACTGGATTTGCTTATCAGAAAATGTGTGTTTCCAAATCCTGCAACTTGGGCAGAATGTGTTATAACCAATGCTTGCCCGCCCTTTGCAAGTCTTGCGAGTCTTTCTCCGACCGCACTTGCAGTTGCACCAGATATACCAGTATCAACTTCGTCAAATACAAAAGTTTTTGTTGTATTTCCATGCATTAAAACAACTCTCAGTGCTAACATCAATCTTGCAAGTTCTCCACCAGATGCAATTTTATGTAATGGTGCAAATGCAGAACCAGGGTTTGTTTTTATCATAAATATAACCTCATCATTACCATATAAACTTGGGTTATCAGATTTTGTAATCATAACACTGAAATCTGCCTGGCCAAGTTTAAGCGCAGGTAATTCTGCTAAAATTGCATCACGTAACTTGTCAGATGCGGCAATACGTTCTTGGGTCAATTTTGCTGCAAATTTTTCGTATTCCGATTTTTTTTGTGCGACAACAGCGGTTATTTTCTTTAATTCAGCATCAGAATTATCAATTGCCGAAAGTTCCAACTTTATTTTTTCAAGGTAATTTGATAATTCGTCTGCGTTAATACGATGCTTTCTTGCGGCACTTCGGATTGCAAATAATCTTTCTTCGGCGGATTCTAATTCATTTATATCAATACTGTCTTTTGGTGTTATTTTACCAGATATTTCTGCAACAGATTCGCCAAGTTCATACAGTTTATCAATTTGTTGCTGATAAGGATTTGGGTCCGTTTTTATTCGTCCTAAAATATGTGCTGCATCAAACAATAATTCGTCAATTCCACGGTTACCTTGGTTCAAAGCCTCTGCAGCTTCCTTTAAAATTGCTGAATTTTTTTCCATATCCATTAAACGGGCGCGCAGATTTGATAATTCTTCCTCTTCGCCCTGCTTTGGATTTAATAATTCTAATTCACGAACATTGTGCTCTAAAAACTCTCTCTCTGTTGCCGATTTTTCGAGTAATTTATGCAATTCGTGTAATTTCTTTTCCGCTGCATGAAATTCAATGTATGTGTTTGCAACATTATTTTGCAGGTCAGTGTATCCGCCAAAATTATCCAAGGCTGTTTTATGTGTTGTTGGATCAAGCAGTGAATGGTTTTCAAATTGTCCATGAATTTCAACTAATTCATCGCCTATTTGTTTAAGTGTTTTTACTGAAATTGGCGTATCGTTTACCCAAGCACGTGATTTTCCATCAAGTCCCAATGTGCGACGCATTGTCAATGAATCAATGAATTCGATACCGTTTTCATTTAATAATTCTGTTAATGTTAGTGGAATATTTTTTATTGAAAATTCTGCACTTACCTGGGCAGTATCTGCACCATTACGAATTAGTCCAGCATCAGATCTTGCCCCCAGTGCAAGTGCCAATGCGTCAAGTAATATAGATTTTCCAGCACCTGTTTCACCAGTAATCACAGATAAACCGCCTGCAAAATCCAGCTCGAGTTTATCGATCAAAACAATGTTGGAAATATAAATGTTAACAAGCATTTGCAAATCCATAATTTATTGGTACTATTATCGCAATAAACCTGCAGGTTTGCAATGAAAAAACAATCGCTTTTACCAGAACAAGACCAAGCGGCCAACCCCGTGGTTAATGTGAGTGTCCAGGCAAACGCTGGCACAGGTAAAACTTTTGTTTTAGTGCATAGATTGTTAAGAACCCTATTTCGTGAACAAGACGATGACCGTGGTACGATTTTATGTTTGACTTATACAAACGCCGGTGCCGCGGAAATGCGTAACAGAATACTTGGAGCATTGCGTGATTGGGCAACTGCTGATGACGAGGCTTTACGTGATCTCTTATTCGGGATAAGCCCGCGTCCTGATGCTTCAATCGATGATTTATCCCGTGCGCGCAGCATTTTTTATCAATTCATAGACAATCCAAATCTTCTCAAAATTCAAACAATACATGGTTTCTGCGAAGAAGTATTACGAAAATACCCGATGGAGTCCGGTGTACCATCTGTTTGGCGATTGGTTTCGGGCGCTGAACAAAAAAGATTGCTGAAAAAATCATTTTCGGAATTGATAAAAAATGCAAATAAAAAAACCGAAGAAGCATTTTCAATTGTTATGGATCAAATTTCTGAATCGTCGTTGGATGATTTATTAGATGTTTTAACTGGGCAATACAGACGATTTTTTGCATTAAAGCAACACGCTAATTATCGAGAACAATTTGTTGATACTACTTATAAATTTCTTAAAATAAGCGATACTGCGAAAAAAGCATTCTTTTCTCCGTCCGCCGTTAACGCAAGAAAGAATCTCGAAGAAATAATACAATCTGATTTGGATCAAAAACAAAATTCATTTTTATTAACATATTTTAAAATTTTAAAAGATTTTAATTCTGGAAAAATTGATTTTTCTGAATATAAAATTGATGGTCGAATAAAACGAGATTATTTAAATAATGAAAAAGAATTAACGAACGATTTACAACAAGAAAATGCGAATGCTGATATTTATAAAAACAGTATTGCATTTTTTGATTTATGTGATTCTTTTGCGGATAAGTATCTTGAACTCAAGAGATTCCAAGGACTTTTAGACTTTGATGACTTATTATTATACACAAATAAATTATTTTCAGATCCATCAAAGATGGGATGGGTATTATCAAGTCTAGATTCTAATGTGCGTCATATATTAGTTGATGAAGCACAAGATACATCGCCAGAGCAATGGGATATTTTAACATCTTTAACATCTGACTTTGGTGTAACTGGTGATACTAAAAATCCGCATTCAATTTTTATTGTCGGAGACACAAAACAATCAATTTATTCATTCCAAGGCGCATCACCAGACTCATTCGCAGAATCACTCACAAAAATAAAAAATCAGGTAGAAAACAATAAGCGCACATTTTCAGAATTAAATTTAGCCCAATCTTTCCGTTCAGCGGCCCCAATTTTAAAAGTGATAGATTACTTTTTTGATGATATTTCAATAAGAAACAAGACAAACTTCATAAATAACGTTCATAAAATTTTTCGTATAAATGCAGCCGGATTGGTCGAATTTCACCCATTGGTCTCACCGAATTTGGACGCAGGAATTAAAACCGATGAAGCGCGAAAAAAATATGTAAAAACAATAGCTAATAAAATAAAAACGCTTGTTTTTGATGACAAGGTAAACCCGTCTGATATTATGGTTTTAGTGCAAAGACGCAACCCCTTTGCGGCCCCTTTGGTTAATGAACTAAAACTTGCCGGGGTACCAGTTGCAGGCAGCGATCGTATAGTTTTGCCAGAGTTTCCAGCAATCAAAGATTTTCTTAATTTAATACGTTTTTCCATTGATAATAGTGATAATTTTGCGTTGGCTTGTGTTCTTAAATCACCTTTGTTTCGTTTTGCTGAACCTGATTTGTATCGTGTTTGCTTTAACCGTGGCAAAAAAAACGTAATCGATGTTTTGCAAGATGCCAATCCAGATATTTATGAAGAATTGTTACAAATTTCAGATTGGGCAAAATTGATGCAACCGTATTCATTTTTTATGAAACTTTTAAATACAAATGATCGACGTTCCAAAATAATTGCTGCATTTGGTGAACCAGTCATAGATCCATTAGAAGAATTTTTAACAATTTGTTTATCATACGAACGCACACAACCAGGTGGATTAAATCATTTCATAGAATGGTTCATGCAAGGTGAATCAGAAATTCGTCGTGATACAGAAAATGCGAATGGTGTTCGTGTTATGACGATTCATTCTGCAAAAGGTTTGGAATCAAAAATAGTATTTCTAATTGATACAATAAAAAATCCAAAATCTGGTAACCCTATAAAAATTAAATCACCGCTTAAACTTAAAAATGGCGGATTACTATGGCGTGGCGGGGCACCAGAAACAGATATTTTAAAAACCGCAACAGATGAAGATTTGCAATTAAAATTACAAGAATACTATCGTTTACTTTACGTTGCAATGACACGTGCACGTGACAGACTTTATATTTATGGATTCAAAGGCGAAAGAGAATCAGGCGTGGAATTTGCATGGCATACAACATTATCATCTGTATTACCAAACATGCCAGGTATTGAAATTGATAATGAAAATGTTATGCGCTTTGTTCAAGATGGAATCAAAGAATCAGAATCATCAATAATTTCTAAGAATAAAGAATTTACACCCCGCCCCTTGGTATCTCTGCAAAAATCCGGGCCAGAATTAATTCAAACTGAAAAAAATCTAACCATTGCAGATTTAATAAAACAACATGAATTAGAAAATTATGCATTGAATACTGGTGTGCAAAAACATAAAGAATTACAGTTCATAGATTTAAATTCATCAAGTGAATTAGTCGATAAAATAAAATCAAACAAAGAAATATCAAGATTTTTTGAACCAAACGCCAGAACAGAAATGCCGATTGCGGGCATAATAAACGGTAAATTCCAAAGTCGTCGGATTGATCGTGTTGTTATAAATAAAGATGAAATATTATTTATGGATTATAAAACAGATATTGATAAATTATTGCACCGCGAGCATTACGAATCCCAAATGCAAGATTATGCAAAATTGCTCTCTTTGGTTTATACAGACCGCAGAATATCTGGTTTTATTCTTTGGTTAAACGATTTTTCATTAGAGCAAATTATATAATTTTTTTACTATACTTTCTTTGATCAAATAGCTAAAATACGAGCGGACAGGAGAAGTTAAATGTTTGATACAGTTTCAATAATTTTAATATCAGTTGCAGGTTTACTGGCCTTTGCGTTGGGTATTCAGTTTTTTATTTCACGTAAATCTCAAAAAGTTATGTCGTCGCTTTTGAAAATTCTTATGGATCCTGAACGTGCAAAAATTTCAGATGCTTCGCGTATAGTGCAAAGTGTTATGAATGACGAAGTTGAAAATTTAAAAGTCTCGTTTAAGAAAATGGCTTCGGTATTAGAACAACATGTTCTTCGCGCAGAGGCTTTGGAAAAACATCTTGGTGAAAAAAACCTTATTCTTATAGAAACAGCAAACACTGCGGTGAAAAATGTTTCAGATATGACAGGTAACATAAAAACAGTTTTGGGTGACTTTAAAGAAGTTATAGGTTCTGAACAATGGGAAAATACGGAAAAGTCCACAGAAAGATTTCATAGTCGTGTCAAAGCCTTATTGCTTGATATTGAAAATGTTGTCCAAGATTCTAATGAAAAAGTAAAAACGTTTCAATCTTATATTGATAGCTGGATTGATTCGGGTCAGAAACTTTCTGGACAGTTACAAGCGGATATGGAATCCAATACAAGTCATATGAATTATATGGTCGTCGAATCAGATGCTATGCGTGGTAAACTGGAAGCATTATCAAAATCAGTATCCGAAGGTTTTGATGGAATTAAGAAATCAGCAACAGATTATGAAACGGTTATGGCCAATAATGATAAATTATTAGGCAAACAACTTGAAAAAATGGATTCTTTCACAAAACAAACAAAATCATTATTAGTAAGCCAGTTAAATACTTTGACGGATACCGCAAACGTTGTCGGTGGTCAAATCAGATTGGCAGAATCATCCATAGAAAAACAAACCAAAGTACTGTCCGATACCACAGAAAGCCTGATGGATACAGCAGAAAAGACAGAATTATTTGTACGTGGTGTATCTTCAGAGATTTCTATATTAACGGGTAAATTCCAAGGTGAAATCAAAGAATTTGCCACAGGTGTGGTCGGAGAATTATCCAGTGTACAAAGTGTTGCAAACTCTACACTTGATAATACAAAATCTGCCGCAAATGTTTTTGCAGATTCTGTGCGTGCGATGGCGACTGGTGTTCAAGAAACGCTTGCAGAAATGAATCATGCACATTCACAACTTTCCGATCAATCTGCAGATCTTATAAAAATGTCCAGCGAGACAACTGAACGTTTACAACCACTTGCAGAATTAATAGAGAAATATTATATAGCGTTACCGGAATTAACAGCTGGCAGCGCAGAGCTTGCAGAAAACCTGGTCGCTTCGGTCGGTGGTTTAGAAGAAAAAGTAGTTACATTAAAAGATGTTGTAAAAAATTCAGTTGTAAGCATTGCTGATTCATCATTAAAATTAGAACATTTGTCTGGTGAATCACGTCAACAAATGATTGATTTGATGTCTGATTACGCCAAAGCCGTGGATACAATGCAGACTTTGAATCGTCAAATGATGGAAGCACGTGCATCCGCACCTATGCAGGCCGTGTCAAAGACCCCTTTATCTGATTCTGAATTTGGTGCTCCTAAAATAGCAACAGCAGATTTTGTTAAACAATCTGAAAGTTTAATCGAAAAATTACATGAATTATCCGTTGATTTAACACGCAGTGTTGGTGCAGAAATTCCGGATTCAATATGGAATAAATATCATTCTGGTGATAAAACAATCTTTTCTAAATGGTTTGCAAAGATGTTATCCGCAGCAGACAAACGTCGTGTTCGTGACTTGTTCAAAGCAGATGCAGTTTTCCGCAGCCAAGCAACCCAATTTGTGCGCGGTTTTGCAAAAATGATAAATGCAGCAGAACGTACTGATAACAAAGATATGTTGACTGCAACATTGCTAAAAACGGATCTGGGGCAAATGTATCTTGCATTGAAAAGTTTATTATAATTTATAAAAAATCAGATTTATTGATTTTAATAGTTTCTTTTGCTAGACTTGGTGACTGTTCCATCTTGAATTTGTGTGGACCAGGGGTATAAAATGTTTAAGAAAATAGTAAAGAAATATAAAATAGAATATAAAAAAAGAACGAGCCCATTATTTGAAACTGAAACTTCAAAGAATTTGGTACAGGTTTATAAAAATAAAATACATATTTATAATATGTTGATAGTTTATTTAAATTATAAAAATTTTGATGGCGAAGTTAAAGAATCAGATGAAACAGAGGAATTAATAGAAGTAAAAGATTTGCGCAACAACATAAGCGAAGAAAAGCAATGGGTTGATATATTGCGAAAGATTATGAGAAAAAATTACATCGATATTCCAGCCAAAGAATCTTTTGGTATGTCTTCAAAAACCATAGAAAAAACTTTTCCGTATGGATGGAAACAATATTTGCGTAACGCTAATTTTGGTCAAACGAATTTAGAGTTTATGAATTATGCAATTAATAAAGCAAATACCGAAGGATTTCCTGAATTTGTTAATTTATTCAAAGAAATTAGTTCAGAAAAACCAGAAATTAAAACTTTTAGTTTAAATGTTGATATGCGTGAAATGTGTTACTCTAAAAATTTTATGACTGTCCAAGAATTGTTACGTCAGAAATCACTTTCTCGATAAAAAAACGCCCAAGTGGGCGTTTTTTATTTTGAAATACAATTAGTCTTTGTTTGTATATTCACAAAAACCTTCGTTTGTGTCACAAAGCGCGATTGTACCTTCGGAAATAAAATAACCTTGTGGGTGTAAACATGCTGGGCAAATTTTTGGTGCTTCGGTTCCGATGTGCCAATTTCCACAATTTGTGCAGCGCCACATAACGACTTTATCCTGTTTAAACAAAGTCCCCTTTTCTATTGCTTCAATCAATGCGCGATAGCGAGCCTCGTGGTAGCGTTCCGCATATCCAATATTTTTAAGGATTTCTGCAATTGCATCAAAGCCTTCTTGGGCTGCAATTTGTGCAAACTTTGGGTACATTTCTGTATTTTCTTCGTGTTCTCCAAAAGCGGCAGCTTTCAAGTTTTCCAAAGTTGTTCCAATTTTACCAGCCGGGTAAGAATATGATATTTCTAAATCTCCACCTTCTAAAAACAAGAATAAACGTTGTGCATGTTCACGTTCTTGTTCAGCGGTTTCTGTAAATATTTTACTTATCGCTTGGAATCCTTCATTTTTAGCTGTGGCTGCAAAGAAAGTATAACGATTACGTGCCTGTGATTCGCCCGCAAAAGCGATTAACAGATTTTTTTCTGTTTGTGAACCTTTTAATGTTGGCATAATTTTTCTCCTGTTAAGTTACAAAGTTTTTCTCTGACCAGAGAGTATCAAAATTATAATAAAAAAGCAAATGGGAATTGAATTAATAAGTGGTGGCTAGGGACGGAATCGAACCGCCGACACAGGGATTTTCAGTCCCTTGCTCTACCAACTGAGCTACCTAGCCGAATGCGCCTAAATATAACCTATCAAAACCTATAAATCAAGAAAAAATTCTGAAAACTTAGGCGCAGAGATAATTTAGATATCAAATTCTTGTTTATATTGGGCGTAATTTTTTAATGTTCAAGGTTTTTAAGGCTATTTTATATTTTATTTTTAGAGTATTTTCTGATATAATTCCTGATATGGATAGAAGTCTCGAATTTTCACGAAGGACTTTGTTAAAAGTCGCGGGTGTTGCGACGCTTGTTATTACTTTTTTACCAAAAGTTGCGATGGCGTCAAGAAACACTTTGAAATCTTTGCGCACTGGTTCCCAACCGGGGGGTAAGACGCGTCTTGTACTTGAAACAACTTCAAAACCATCGTATTCGTTGGATTATCTCAGCTCGCCTAATCGATTGGTTGTAAATATGTTAAATACGGGTGGTGTTGGTGCAAAGCCTAGTTTGGCATCAAATACTTTGATAAAATCAATTACACAGGTTCAAATTGGTGACAAATTACAAGTTGTTGCAACTTTGAACAAATCAATCGCCCCAATTAATAAAAACCAAATTATGATTCTTGAACCGAATGGCGGTAATGGTTACAGATTGGTTCTTGATTTTTCCGCAGGCAGTGGCGCCGTCAAAGTGGCAACGACCGCGGCTGCTACAGAATCTTCAGTCAAAAAAACACCAGGAAAAAGAGTGATTGTTATTGATGCAGGTCACGGTGGCAAAGACCCAGGGTGTATTGGTGTAACTGGTGTCAAAGAAAAGAATATTGTTTTATCTGTTGCAAGAAAATTAAATAACGCTTTGGTGGCGTCAGGGTTTTCAGTTTATATGACACGTAAAACAGATATATTTTTGAACCTTGGTACACGCGCTGATATTGCGCAACAAAAACATGCGGATCTTTTTGTATCATTGCATGCAAATGCAAATCCTTCTCGTGCGACCAAGGGATTTTCAGTTTATACCTTATCCAAAAAAGCGTCTGACATAGAAGCACAAAAATTAGCAGATGCCGAAAATGCTGCTGATAAAATTGACGTTGACGGATTCGAAAGATTTGAACCGGATATTCGTAACGCCCTTTCCGCCTTGCAACAGCAATCTGTTGCCGAAATGAGTGTAGAATTCGCAGATGGTTGTGTAAAATGTCTTAGAAAGATTGGCGCCAAAGAGCAAGATAAACCAATGCGAAGTGCGCCATTTGCAGTATTAAAATCAACAATTCCGAGTGCCCTTATCGAACTTGGACATTTAAGTAATCGCAGCGAAGAAGCATTATTAAACAGCAGCAGCCATCAAGACAAATTAGTATCTGCAATATCGCGTGCAATTAATGAATATGATTTTGAATAATCAATTTGGAATATTACTGATTTCAAGTTTATCCAAGTATCTATCTAATTTACGTAAAGATGAGTTTCTGCACCCGCGTCCACTCCAATCAAGTATTTCTTGACCAGTTTTATTATCAGTTATCGAAACATTGAACCGCCACCACCACGCGCCATTAAACACACACCAAATTGGCATAAATGTCTCAGATCGTTCATTTACACGAATAATGTAACGTGCGCCCATGGTGTCATTTGTATCAACACCAATTGAACTGATATTTCCATCTGTTATATTAAATTCCCCAGATGATTTTTGTTTACCAACGACAACATGATAACCACGGTTTTCCAAAACGTCTTTGACATGGTGTTTCATAGAATAACCGCCACGATCCGCGTAAATGATCTGATTTTTATCCATAGTTCCGGGTTTCAGGTTTACAAAATTACATGCACCCAGTAAAAATAAAGTCGGAATTAAAATAATTTTATTCATGTTAAAGGCTCTCTCTGGGGCTAAGATTAAATAAAATTGGGAATATTTTCAAGTAAAAATTGGCGCACCCGGCGCGATTCGAACGCGCAACCTTCGCCTTCGGAGGGCAACACTCTATCCAGTTGAGCCACGGGTGCAAAAATCAATAGATTATGGACACGAAGTCTTTATAAGTCAAGGATTTCTTAGTTTTTTGCATAGACAATATGAATTTTAAGATGTATATTATCATCGAAAATTACAAAGGATTAACTGTGCAAAGGTTATTAGTAAATATTATATGTTTATTTGTACCATTTCGAAAATTGCGACGCAAAATTCGCAAATACCTTGAAAGATTACCCAAAGTAAAGAACAATAAATACCAATGTATATTTTCTGTGGGGTCTGCATGTTTTATTGCCACAGCGTTGGAAAACGCAGGTTTAAGAAATTTTTCTGGCCCATTTGACTGGATGTATGGCAGCACACTGAGCCAACGTTTTGAAATATTCATAAAAAAATTTGCCCATTTCTTTGATAAACAAGATTTAAAATATATTGGCCCAGATATCAAAGGTGACGCTTATAAAAACAATCGCACAGGTTTAACATTTAATCATGACTTTGCAATTGGATCAGATTTTAATACCACATATCCATCCGTCAAAGCAAAGTATGATCGCCGAATAAAACGGGTTGTTGATTTAATTTCAGGCGGGGCAAAAACATTGATAGTTTATGCAGAATCAGTGGGCGAAAAATCAATATCAAATGCAAAATTGTCTGAAATGTTGAAATCCGCAAACAATTCATACAAAACAAAAAATATAAATTTCTTGTATATAAAAAATAACAAAAAATTAAAGAAATCAGAATATATTGATGTTAAACAAGTAAACGAAAATTTATTCGTTGCTGAATATAATGGTTGGATTCAAAATGACAGAGATAACGTAAGATTGGCAAATAAATTTATAAACAAATGTTTACACAAAGTAATGAATATTTAAAACGGTAAATTTATTTTAAATCCGAATAAATTAATATATTTATTATGTTTTTGGTTTACATTTTTCTTTATAACGCTGTGTAAGGAAAAGAAATTATAATTCACAGGTCTAAAACGTTCATTTGCAAAAGTAATATCATCGACATTTATACCATTTTTCCACAAAACAAATGTAAAAGATAATTGATCGCGTCTGGAAAAATCACGAATTATTTGCCACCATTCATTATCAATTTTTATTATCAATGGTTCATTATGTTTTCTGAATACAATATTTGTTTCGGCTAAACCATAATTTCGCGGCATACCTGAATATATTAATAATTCTCTGGCTTTGATAATAATATTTTTGTCGTCTTTTTCTAAATATTCACATTCATTGCATTCTTCGTAAATACAATTACGGGCAAAGTGTTTAACTGTAATAATTGGTTTGTTCATTCTGGATAATATATCGAACAGACCCACAGACAAAATATTTATATTTGCATCAATCCAAATTGATGATTCATATTCTGGAAACAAAACATGCGGGTTTGTTTTATGCCATCTGGCGTTTCTGACGTTATCAAGTTTGTTAAACCCCAACGGTTTGATAACCCACGGGTGCAAATTTTTCTTTTTTAATAATCTTTTATTATCGGTAAAACAAACATAATCACAATTTGGATTTATAAAATGGGGCTGGGTCAATTCATCATAATTGCCAGTTATGCAAGTATAAACGACTTGGGAATTTTTTTTCATATTCATACCCAACCCTTTTGTTTTAATTTCTCAGAATTTAAGGCGTACCAAATGCCACCAAAACGAATGATGTTTTCTTGGAGGTAAAACTGGTTCAGGTAAAATATTTTTAAATATTTCAAATTCTTTTAAATGCTTAAATATATTTAAAGCTTCATTTTTATCTTGAAAATATGCAAGAAAAATTCGTCTCAATTGTTCACCATGATTTTCTTGAATTATAAATTGAAAATCTGGAAGTTGATCAGTCCAACCACATACTTTAAATTCGTCAACTGGATCTTGTACATGAGATTTTGCAGCACCAACACGCCATTTGTATGGAACGCTAATTAAAACAATTTTACCACTTGATAATAATTTTTTTGCGAATGAAGCTGCATCTTCTATATGTTCAAGGACTTGAAAGCAGCAAACTATATCAAATTTACCATTTGTATTGTAAGTGAGCCAATCGGCACAAATATTTTCTACACCATTTCCAGTATTCGGATGTTCACGAATATCTAATGCAACTTTCTTTTTAATTGCCAAATCTGACAACATGTCAGTATCTGCAGATCCTACATCTATAATTGATTCTGGAGATTTTGAAGAGTTATTCACAATGGTTTCTAAGACATTTTTTATAACTTTATAATAAATGTGATTTCTACGGCGTTCTGCATAATTATCATATTCCATTTTTCACTCCTATTTTATGGTTATTATCGGAAAAATTCCTAATAATTTTATATAACTAAATTTTTTCTTTTTTGAAATTTTAATCAATGGTATAAGATTAAATAATCTAAAAATAGTACTATTATTTTTATATCTTATTTTAAGAATTGGTATAAAACCAAACAATTTAAAACGAAGTTTTGTTATTTTACGTCTTTTACTACGCTCTAATAGATAAAATAAAAGTCCGGTTTCGTCTTGTTTCGATAGTAAATCACCAATAATTTCGTTATTTTTATTATAAACATCTTTAAATTTACAAATATTATAAAGTTGAATAATGTTTTTTATAAGTATATACCGCATATCCAAAGAATTTGTACGCTCAAAAACATTCTCAATAAGGTGATTCAAACGCATAGAAAATATTATATTATAGTTTGTTGAATCAATTTGAATATTATTGATAAAATCGATAATCATGGTAACTGCTGTTATTTTTGACAGTACTTTTGCATTACTAAGACTATCGCTGTCTAAGGAATCTTCACGTCTGATATAATGATAATAAGAATTATTATCGACTAATTCGATTTTATTGGCTAATAAAATAGCTTTGGTTAAAAATACAATATCTTGTGCTGTAATTACACCTGCTGGAAAATCTATAGAGTATTTTTTTAAAAATCTATTTCTATAAATACCTGTACCAAAAGATGATGCGAAATAAGCGCGATTATTTCTAATTTTTTCGTGACTTGGCCCAAAATCCAATACAATTTTACCAAGCTCGTGTTTGACAGTTTTACCTTTTGCAATATCAGCATCAGATTTTTTTGCTGCTAAATATAAATTTTCAAAAAAATCTGTATCCATATAATCATCTGGATCACAAAAACCAATATATTCACCAGTTACGATATTTAATCCTGCATTTCTTGCTATTGCTGCACCACCATTTTCTTGGTGAATAACTTTTACTCTAGCATCACGTTTTACAAACATATCGCAAATTTTGCCCGAACCATCTGTACATCCATCATCTATTAAGATTATTTCAATATCTTTCAAACTTTGATTTATCAGAGACTCTACACAATCTGGTAACCAAGGCTCTACATTGAATACAGGAACAACTATAGAAACTTTTATATTACTCATTTTATTTTCTTTTGTTATAAACTTTTATACCTAATATTTTTATTATTTTATAATTATTTCGTATTTGTTTTTTATAAAAAACTCTTAATAATTTATTAAATATCAAATACAGTCTCATTTCTGGATGTTTGTTTAATATTAATTTATGTATCTTTTTATGACGTTTCAGGGTGCTTGAGTTTCTGGATTCAGCGCTGGATTTTGCACGATAGTAAAAGACAGCATCCGGGACATTACATATTTTTTTATTATCATAGATAAAGTTAGCCCAAAAATCATAGTCTTCTAATGCTTCGTTGAACAATGGGTCATACCCACCGTATTTTACCCAATATTTTTTATCAAATAATGCGGCATTCACCAGGCAATTACCCCTGGACATATTAAGTTTAGAAGGCTTTTTCATGACCAATTCACCCGATTTTTCACCAAACCAAAATACTTTTGGTGTTGCAACGTCGCATTTACCGGATTCAAGGTGTTTTAATAAATGTTCTAAACAATCTGGGGCTATCTTGTCATCGCTGTCCAATGGAAATAAATATTTTCCATTTGATTCAGAAATCGCATTATTGCGTGCGGCAACCACACCCGCGTTTTTCTGGAACAATACTTTGATTCTGGCATCGCGCGCCGCGTATTCATCAAGTATTTTTTGGGAATTATCCGGACTGCCATCATTTACACAAATGACTTCGAAATCTTGAAAAGTCTGAGCCAAGACTGAATCCAAGCATTCTGCAAGGTATTTATCGGTATTATAAACCGGCACAATTATTGAAATTTTTGGATTTTTTTTGGAATAAGCCATATAAAAATTCTTTATGGTTTTATTAAAATTGTTGAGTGTTCATACTCAGATTAACCAAATGTTTATTAATTTAATATGGCGGAGCGTATAGGACTCGAACCTATGGACGACATTACTGCCGTCACAGATTAGCAATCTGCTGCATTACCGCTCTGCCAACGCTCCGCAAAGCCCGCCAAGTATAATTGCAAATCAATGCAAAGGCAAGAAATTATTTGCCACGCTGTAACAAAGATAACATAAAATCGTCCAAATCGCCATCTAACACAGCGTCAGAGTCCGTTTTTTCAACCCCAGTGCGAACATCTTTGACCAATTGATATGGGTAAAGGACGTAATTTCTGATTTGGCTGCCCCACTCTATCTTTTTCTGGTCCGCTTTGGCGGCGTTTTCTTCGGCAGCACGCTTTTCCATTTCTAATTCATAAAGCTTCGATCGTAACATTTTCATAGCCATATCTTTGTTCTGCAACTGTGAACGTTCATTTTGGCAAGTAACAACTGTGTTCGTAGGTAAATGGGTTATTCGTATAGCACTGTCTGTTTTATTGACGTGTTGGCCACCTGCGCCACTGGCGCGATAAGTGTCAATTCTTAAATCTTTGTCATTTATTTCAATTTCAAATGAATCGTCTATATCTGGCCAAACATCGACCGAAGCAAAACTGGTTTGGCGTTTACCATTTGCATTAAATGGTGAAATTCTGACCAAACGATGTACGCCAATTTCATTTTTCAACCAACCATAAGCGCGATTACCGGTTATTCGAAAAGTAACATTTTTAATTCCAGCTGTGTCCCCAAGGTGCTCTTCGACAGTTTCCAAAGTAAAACCATGACGTTCAGCCCAGCGCGTATACATGCGTGCAATCATTGATGCCCAATCTTGGGCTTCGGTTCCACCGGCACCTGCTTGGATAAATAAAAATGCGCCAGATTCGTCAGCCGGTTCATTAAATAAAGTTATAAATTTTGCAGAATGTGCGGTTGTGGCTAATTTTTCAATTGCTGATAAAACGTCTTTATCTTCGGGCGCCATATCAAACAATTCTTTCAAATTGTTGAATTCTTGTTCCAAATTTGCAAAATCACCCAAAGTTTTTTCCAGGTTTGCTTTTTTCTGCATAACAGCACGTGCAGCATCTGGGTTATTCCATAAATCAGGATTGTGTGATTTTTCTGTAATATCAGCCAATTCAATCTTTAACTTTGGAGGGTCAAAGATACCCCCTGACGGCAGCAATGTCGTCATTAATTTGTGATAAAATCAAGTTCGGGTTTTCCATGTCGCGGATTTTAACAATTAATAGTCAAAAAGTCAATTATCGACAAAAAAATCCCAAATTAAAAAATTTGGGATTTTTAATTTAAAACCTATAATTATCTTCTTACAACATTTTTGATTTTTTTAATCATTTTGTCTTCGGTTGGCATTTTTGGTAATTCTATACCGCAATCAGTAAATGCTTTTTCTATGCATTGGCGTTGTTCTTCTCTTTTTGTTTTATCTTCTTCAGTATTCATCTTTTCTTTTTTGTCGATGAATTCAGCAATCTTTTCACCTTTCGGTTTTTCGCCAGAATCTTTCATTTCTTTGAATTTTTCAGCTTTTTCTAATGCTGTCTTTGCACAATCATATTGATTTAAACAAGTTTTTTGATCATCAGTTAAATTCTTAAACATTTCCATCATTCCACCGCCTGGTCCTCCACGATTTTCACCCATTGGTGGCATTTGATTTTGTTCCTCTGCCATTGCAACAGAGATTACAGACGCAAAGATAGCGAATACAGCAAGCTTTTTCATTTAGTTTCCTTTTTTGGATAATTATTTCAGAAAGTAATTTCCCTGAGATCGATAGCAATTCTATCATTTTCTTTTTTCTTAGAAAAGAGTATTTTATAAATATTAATGTTTAATTAAAGTCTTGCGACAAAAATAAAATTTTGATAAAATAAGAGCCAAGAGAGAATATATATGAAAATAAGAATTAGTTTATTATTTGCTGTTCTTTTTGTAACTGGTACTGCTGGTGCGGTGTCTGTGCAACCAAATGATAATACAAGTGCGCGCAATGGGACAACTGCCAGGGCGTCTTCAGATCGCGGAAATGCTGGACTTGTTAATTCATATACAGCAAATCAACGAAGCAACTATTATATTGTAAGTACGCCTGACGTTGATACTGCGTGTCGTAATAAAATTTACAAATGTTTATCTGATTATTGTGGCGATGTAACTGTTGTTCCGGGTCAACGGACTGGTAAGTGCACATATTCAACAGAAAGTGAACTTTATAATTATGCTTTGTTATGTCTGCAAAAAGATAATGAAACTTTGTTGCCCACTTATTCAACAAGTTATAAAACTACCGCTAAAGGTATGAACACTGCTTCTCGTCTTTGTCCAAGTTATGTCCAGCAAGAATTAATGTCATATCTTTCTATGGCAAATATGGCATCTCAGCTTTCAAAATCTAATTCTTCAGTATGTTTACAACGCCGCCAAGAACTTGAAGCTGCAATGTCTTGTCATTCAATTTCTTTGTCATATGGAAATGAAACAGCAAATATGCTGACAAGCATGTTGACTGATTATTGCGGCGATGGTGTCCCAGGGGGCAGCGCTGAAATGGTCCAAAGATATGCAACTGCGGGTAACGTTGGTGCAAATATTTGGGGTTGGGCAGAAAAAGTTGTAAATCTTGATTTGTCCAAGAAAGGTTCAGATTGGGAAAATGCAATAAATGCTGTGTTGGCCGGATATACAAATCGTATGAATCTGGCGTGTGGTGAAAATATGCAATTAAACTTAACCGCAAATTCTAACAGTGGTTCAAATGAACCAACAACATTGCAAACAGTTGCATCTATGGCGGTTGGTGTCGCATTCCCAGCAGAAGATGACGAGCCAGAGGCACCCACAGCAAAACTTTATAACGAAGTCAAATCTATGTCTGAAATTTATGATTTTTCAACCGCACGTCAGGTTGTCCAAGCTGGTTTGACAAATTCTGTGACAACCCAAAATGCTTTTTTATCAAGTGCACAAATGAATTCTATGCAAACAGCATATAAACTTGGAACTAAAGTTTTTGTAATTCGTGATTCTGCAAGATGTTATTTGGTACCAGTTGCATCACTTGAAACATATGAACAATCTGTGATTGCACAAACATTTGCATCGTGCGTTTCACAATAATATAAATCCGCCAGTTTGGCGGATTTTTTTATGATTTAATTTTTCCATTTGTTATAAAAATAGATCGTATTCTTGCAAGTTTATTTATAATGTTTTTATGTTTATCATAAAGCAATATTCCTAAAAATGCACGTGCACTGGCGATGTCATGTCCGTATGCGTAATATTTTCCATATCTTGCAACAACATAAGTGAAATCACTTATATTCTTACCGTAACAATTTTCACCAATAGCAGCGGCACGTAAATATTCAAATCCATTTGATTCATTTCGATCAATTTTTTCGCCCAGCACAAATTCTTTGTCGCGAACGATTGTTGTTTTATAATCAAATTGTTTTTGTAAACGCCAAAAACCTGCTGAAAATTTAACTTTCATACCTGGTAAATATTTAATAGGTAATGCGTTTTCTGATAAAATAATTTCATCAGGCTTTGGAGTTTGGCCAGGCTTTTCATTAAAATTTTCTGTCATTTTATACCTTAAACAGTTTTAAAATACTTTTCAATTTCTTTCATCATTGAATCTAAACCGATTTGACCTGCTGCAGATATTTCTATTGGTTTTGTGTCAATTTTTTGACGTTTCAAAAATGCATTAAATTTCTTTAATTTATCTTTCCAAATATCTGGCTCAACCGCGTCTTGTTTATTTATTACAATTAATTCTGGTTTATCTGTTAATCCACCACCATAAGAATCTATTTCATGACGTATCGCTTTGTATCGTGCAATCCAATCTTCTTCGGTTCCATCAATAACATGTAAAATCATTTTTGTACGTTCCGCGTGTCCCAAAAATTGATCGCCAAGTCCAACACCTGTGTGTGCACCTTCGATTAATCCTGGTAAATCGACCAAAACAAATTCACGTCCATATGAATACATAACCCCAAGTTGTGGATTCAAAGTTGTAAATGGATAATTTGCGATTTTTGGCCGAGCCGCAGTAACTGCTGCCAAAATTGTTGATTTTCCAGCATTTGGGAACCCAACCAAACCAACGTCAGCAATCAGTTTAAGACGTAATACAATTGTTCTTTCTTCACCTGGTAAACCATCGTTTGCCTGTCTTGGCGCACGATTTGTCGGAGATTTAAAATGCACATTGCCCCAACCGCCGTTTCCGCCACGTGCCGCCCTGTATTCCATACCATCGGCATTCAAATCTGCGTACTCTATTTCTTCGTTTTCAGAAAGTATGACTGTGCCTGTTGGGACATCCAGTATTAAATCATCACCAGACTTACCTGTTGCCATTTTACACATACCATTCTGTCCACGTTCGGCCATAAAATTAGTTTTGAATCTATAATCAATAAGTGTGTTTACATTTGGGACACTGCGAAAAATGATATCACCACCACGTCCACCGTCACCACCATTTGGACCGCCAAATTCAATATATTTTTCACGACGAAAACTGGCGCTGCCGTTACCACCATCGCCTGCTTTGATTTTAATTTTTGCTTTGTCCAGGAATTTCAAGTTTAGTCCATTTTTTTATCATTTCTGGCGCACAGTACCACAAATTTTGTAAAAATCAAATTCAACAAATATTGATATAATAAAGATTTATATAAAATCATTACATCTTGCATATCGCGAAAAAAAAATTATAATAACAGAGTTCCGCAAGGAAAGATGATACTGAATGCTTTATGTCATAGGCTTTATGGACTCGGGTGCGATTCCCGACAGCTCCACCAATAAAAAATATGGGGCTGACTAGTTTCGACAAGGGCTGAAAGATAAAGACTGTATTCGGCGTGGTTGCCGCAAAAGACCGTAAAAAACTGAATGGCGAAAACTTCGCTGCGAACGACAATGTTCGCTTTGCAATGGCTGCCTAAGGGCACCGAATCTTAGTGGGCGATTGCCTGCTTAGGTTCATTTAGCTTTTGCGGGGTTTGCCGGTACCTGTCACCAGAAACCGGCACTTTATCCAAAAAAACGAGGGGAAAAACGAGAAATGATAAAAAATTTAAACATCAAAAAAATGTTTTTCAGTTTCATATTCTTTGCGCTGTATATTTCATTCATCGCCCAATTTGCGTATGCAATTTTGAAACTGTTTGTTGATACTGAACATGGCCTTACAATTTTGGGATTATTATCAATTGAATGGCTGGTTATAATTTCTGCAAGATATCTTTCTAAAAAATCCTCTGCATCAAATATGTCCCGAGATGGTGGTGGATATCACCAAAATAATAATGGGTTCAAACGTTAAACAAAATCGCCCACAAGGCGGTTTTAATTTCGGAGATACTTTGATGAACATACATATCGTACAAACAGGCGACTTTAAAACAAACTCTGTTGTTATTTCATCAGATGGAAATTGTATTTTATTTGATCCATCTGGACCAGCCAGTGAATGGTTTTATTGGTTGACCGCTCATCAATTAAAACCAATTGCAATATATATAACACATGGACATTTTGATCATGTAATGGCACTTGCTAAACTTGTCGAAAAATTCAAAATTCCTTGGTTCATTCACAAAGATGATAAAATTGTAATAAATGGAAATAATCTTTTCAGTGCTTTATTTGGTGGAAACAAAATTGAAAAACCAAAAACCAATCCCGAAGAACTTGTAAATGGTTCATTTGTTGAAATTTTTCCAGGCATTTCTGCGGAAATAATACATACACCCGGTCATACCCCGGGCGGAATTTGTTTTTATATTCAAAAACTTGATTTGCTAATAAGCGGTGATACACTGTTTGCAAATACAATCGGAAGGACGGATTTACCACTGGGGAATAGTCGCAAAATGTTAGCGTCTTTACAACATTTGTTATCACGTAATTTACCAAAAAATACACGTGTTATCCCGGGTCATGGCCAAGAATCAACAATTGGTGAAATACATCACGAAAACCCATTTTTCAGACCTTGAAAAATAAAGTATTTTGATTATATCTTGTGTACCGAAGGAAATAAGATGAAAAGTTATATTTTACCTGTACGCGATATGGTTGTTCAACCAGGCGTCACAGTTCCAATTTTCACCGATAATCCAATCAGTGCAAAAATTATGGAAACTGCAGCAGCCGAAGGTACAAATATTGTACTGGTTGCACAACGTATTCCGAATTATCCAACAAAACCCGAAGAAATTTTTAACATCGGCAGTTTTGCCAGTATTTTACAGGTTTTAAACTTGCCTGATGGTACTGTTCATATGCTGACAAAAACAACCGGGGTTGTAAATATTTCAGATATACGCGTTATTGATGGTAAGTTTATTGGTAATGTAAGTGAAATTCCACAAATTGACGATTCTAATGATGAACGTACAATACTTTTGCGCGAAAAAATTGTAAATGATTTACCGATGGTTTTGCGTGGCAGAAAATTATTAATGGATAAAATTGCAATGGTTGCTGCAAATTATCCTATGGGTGCATTCATTGATTCTATTGTCCAAGCAATTGATATTGATGCCGAAGATGCGGTTATAATACTTGCCCAGCCAAGTTATTATGAAAAATTACTTACTTTGGCGGAACTTATCGGAATTCAAGTCGAAATGGCAAAGTTAGAAGATAAAATTCAAAACAATGTAAATAAGAAATTTAACGAAGAACGCCGCGAAATATATTTGCGTGAAAAAATAGGAGCTATGCAGAAAGAACTTGGTGAAGATGGTGAAGACAGCGAAGAAAGTTTTAAATCACGTATTGAAAAATCTGGTATGCCAAAAGATGTAAAGAAAAAGGCAATGTCTGAATGGAAACGTCTTCGCAGTATGTCCCCAATGTCGTCAGAGGCTGCGGTAATCAAAACATATCTCGATGAGTTAGTTGCTATGCCATGGGATAAATCTGATAAATCAAAATTAAATTTGTCACTGGCACGTGATATTTTAGACCGTGAACATTCCGGAATGAAAATAGTCAAAGAAAGAATTCTGGAACATCTTGTTGTTATGAAAAAAACTGGTAATACGCGTGGATCCATACTTTGTTTAGTTGGATCACCTGGTGTTGGTAAAACATCTTTGGGACAAAGTATTGCGCAGGCTTTGGGGCGTAAATATCATCGCATTTCACTTGGCGGAATTTCAGACGAAGCACATTTTCGTGGTCACAGAAAAACATATATCGGCAGTCAACCTGGTCGTATAATGGACGCGTTGAAACGCTCTGGAACTAATAATCCTGTGATTGTTTTAGATGAAATAGACAAGATGGGTCGTGATTATCGCGGTGACCCAGAGGCTGCGTTATTAGAAGTTTTGGACCCAGAACAAAATAAAACTTTTCGTGATCATTATCTAGAGGTAGATTTTGACCTGTCTGGCGTTTTATTTATTGCAACCGCGAACAGTTTGAATATTTCTCCTGCTTTGAAAGATAGAATGGAAATTATTGAAATCCCAAGTTATACCGAAGATGAAAAAATCGATATTGCACGCAATCATTTGATTCGTCGTGCGGCAAACGATACCGGTTGGATTTTGGATAACATAGTTATAGATGATTCAGCAATCCGACACATTATTCGTAATTATACATCAGAAGATGGGGTTCGTGAACTGCGTCGCGAAATAACCGCTATGCTGCGCCGTGCATTACTCGAAGCAGACGGTGAAGATAAACTTACAGAATTCACATCGCAAAAGATTGACGACTTGCTGCGTGCACGTAAGTCAGTTGGGCTTTCAAAACGAATTGGATTTTCTGCACAATGATACTAATAATAAACACTTCTTTACCTGGCATAGAACTTTTGGTTGGTAATGATTCTACCAGTTCTAAATATAAAAAAATTGAAACAGATAAACAATCTGTCGCCCTGCCCGAAGCCATGGAAAATTTCTTAAACGAAAATGATTTGAAATGGTCTGATCTTACCGCTATTGGGGTTGTTGTTGGTCCAGGAAGTTTTACAGGAATTCGTCTTGGCATAGCATATGCAAAGGGAATTTCTGTTGGGCTTGATATTCCTGTGGTTGGTATAAACGCATTTGAAATTTATTTAGAAAAAAATCCAAATGCATTTGTTGCGATTGATTCCGGTCGTGGAGACTTTTTTTGCGCCAGTCAAATGATTGATCCATGCGTGATGACAATTGACGAAGTAGAGCCAAAACAAATGGATTATCCACAAACTGTTGGACATTTACCTTTTGATTTACGTGACGGTTTTAATGTGACATGGCGAAAATTAAAACGTCAACCAGAACCAGTAATCCCACTTTATCTGCGACCAAGTTATGCTGAAACATCTTGCAAATCTTCATAAGGAATGTTTCCCAAATAAACCATGGGGTGAACAGGATTTTTCTGATTTGAAAAAATCGGGGTGTGAAATTATTTCATCCGATAATGGATTTATTGTTTGGCGAGTTGTATCAGACGAAGCAGAAATTATTACAATTGGTGTTTCACCATCTGCCCGTGGCAAAGGGATTGCTGATGCGTTGTTAAAGCTTATGGAAAATGATATTAAAACACCAAATACAAAAATATTCCTCGAAGTTGCGGCAACAAACACCTATGCAATAAAACTTTATGAACGTAATGGTTTTGAAAAAATCGGTACTCGCCGTGGCTATTACGATGGTGTTGATGCTATTTTGATGTCAAAAACAATATAATAAAATCTTGATTTCCAATATTTTTGATATAATATTCATGTATACCAGAGAGAGAAAGCACAAAAGGCTGGACCTGTGTATATTGAAAAAAAATATGACGGAAAAAGTGTATTAACACATATTTCTGAATCAGATGTTATAGATGGCAAATTAACAATTCCTGGAAATATTGACGTTGTTGCAGATGAAATTTGTCATAATCGCCAAGATATTTATGAATTAGAATTTCAGGACGGCATATCAGCATTGGGTACTAATTCATTTAGTAATATGCCAAATCTTAGAAAAATATCCAGATTTCCAAATACTTTAAAAAATATTGGTTGGGGAACTTTTTGTGGAAATAGTGAATTATCAGGTGTTTTAGAATTTCCAGAAACTTTGACTAATATTGGTTCTTGGGCATTTTTTGGTTCAAAAATTAACAAAGTTAAAATGCATAAGTGGGTTAATATTGGATGCAGCCCTTTCAGAGATTGTTCTGAATTATCAGATGTCGAAGTTGGTGATAAAAAATATAAATTTAAAAATTTCACACCTTATCCGTCATGTAAAGACGAGGATAAAATTATTGAGTTTTTGATTGATTCCGAATGTCCTAATCCAATATTTAATAAACGTGGTCTGATTGTTTACAAAGGTACAGTTTGGCGTAATACGCTTATGGATTCAGTTAAAAAGATAGAACCAAAAACAATATTAGATGCATATGTATCGCAATATACATTTAATGGGCATGAATACACTGGAATCGGTACAAATACAAAAACAAGTATTTTAGATTTACGTCATAATTTCAGAGTACCAAAGTTTTATAATTCTTATGGCAGAATCAGCAGTGAAAAATTAACAATGCGAATATCTTTTCAAACAGCTGTTAATTTATATATGGGTGCCACAGGCATTTCAACAGAAGACATGAGACAATTTTTATTATCAAATGGTTATATGGATAATAATTGGAATCCAGAACAACAAAACTTTATGGCCAAAGAAATTGCATGCATAGCAAGTGGTAATTACGGCAGTAATACTTTTAATCGTTATATGTTGGGCTTTATGCACGAAAAATCTTATAATACTTATGAACAAGGTGGAAACAGTTACAGTTTTTATGGCATAGAGAAAGATTTACATAAATGCGATACTTGTCCATGTTTGCCATGCAATTGCAATTTTGCAAAGATTTTGCAACCACAACATCAAAGATAATTTATGACCAAAAAGCGAAAATTTGAATGCCAAAGATGTGGTGATTGTTGTCGTATACCTGCTTTTTTCAAAGTATGCAATGAATATCCAATTGCAATGAAAATATCAGAAAAATATGATATAAAATTTATAGAAATAACTAATTCCAAGGCTGGCCCACATTTAATCCCAGAAATATCTAAGCAAGAACTTGATATGGTTCTGGCCGGTGACTTAAAGAAGGCATCATGTCCATTTATACTTAAAACCTCTGATAATAAGGCATCTTGTTCTATTTATGAAATACGACCTGTTTTATGCAAACTGTTTGGTGAAACTAAATCATGCTCGGTCTGCCCAAATCAAAAAGTCAGATAAAATCCCAAAATTATTATATTTGCAAATTAGTTTGAAATTGCTAGAATCGCCCACACAGGGAGTGTGAGATCAAATTGCCGGAGGCAAACAATGCTTATCTCAGAAAATGGAAAAACCTTTTATGGTTGCAATAGTGCAGATGATATTAAAAATGGCTTATTAGAAATACCACTTGGTGTTGTTGAAATAGTTGATAACGCATGTCATGATCGCAAAGATATTTATAATGTTAATTTCCCAGTCGGTTTGAAAAAAATTGGGTCGAATTCTTTTATTAATAATATAAATATGAAAACACCAAAATTCCCTTGGAGTTTAGAAAATATAGATAATGCAGCTTTTTCTGGAAATATTGGTTTTACCGGAAGTCTTGATTTTCGTGACACAAAAATGTCTGTTGGTGGGATTAGTTCTAATGCTTTCTATGGAACAAATATTGATACAGTATTGATGGATAATTTTATCAATATTGAAAATAACCCTTTTGATAATTGTAATAAATTAAACAAAGTTGTTATAGCAGGAAAAAGTTATAACTATAAATTTGTTAAACCTTTTATATTAAACACTGACGAAGTTGAAAATCACAGCTTTTTGATAGAAAATACCCGTAAAAAAATGGGTGTAAATATTCACCAAGGATTACTGTGGGGAAACGATTTTGTAAACATTATGTTGGACAAAGTATCAGTTTTCGTAGCAGAAAAAGAAATTGGAAACGAAGTTGTAACTGGTATTGGTGGTTCGTCTTATCAAGCACTTGTATCACTGCGTGAAAATATAGAAAGAAGAAATATCGCATTAATGATGGGACAAAAAAATAATTCTAGATAGTTTATATCAAGAAACAAAATCCAAAACACGCGAATCAAAAATAACATCGCGTGGACGCAGCGGTGCAGCGATATTTATATCGTTTGCACTGCGCGTTCTTGATAATGCGACATATGTTTGTCCATGAGCAAATGCACCACGTGAAATATCAATATTCACAGAATCTAATGTTTTTCCCTGGGCCTTATGAATTGTCATTGCATATCCAAGTGCCAATGGAAATTGTTTAAATGACCCAGTTTCGTTTTCAATTAATTTACCATTATCATCACGACCATATTCTATTTTTTTCCAGGTTTCTGGTTTTATAGTAACAAAGGTTCCTTTACTATTAAGTAACTTTAATTTAATTTCCTTTGCATTTAATTCTTGCACAATGGCCATGGTTCCATTAAGACATTCTTCGCCATGTTCACGAACATTTCTTGTGAATATTACCAAAGCACCTATTTTCAAAGATAACTCTATTGGACTTGGCACATCTTTTTCTGAAAAATTACCTGTAAGTTCACCACGATATAATACTTCTGGTGCGGCAATTTGTTCCAGTTTTGATTTATTTATATTATCTGCAATCGCACGAAAAGGTGTAATTAAGACTGCATTTTTAAGTTTTTCATTATCTGGAATTTTTAATGAATTAAAGAACCCCAGTGCATCAACATCACCATTACGCAGATTGGTTAAATTGGTTAATAATTCAGAATCTGATTGTCTATAAACCAAATCGAATTTCATCTTTATAAATTCTGCACGTTTATAAACATTTGAATCAAAAAAATATGAATTTGGATGACCATATTCTTGTTCATAAAAAACTTGTGCTTCTTTTGTTATTACTGGCGGTAATTGGAATAAATCACCAATTGCCACAACTTGTAACCCACCAAATGGGGAATTATTTTTACGCGCCATACGTGCCAATATATCCATAGCATCCAACAAATCAGGTGCGACCATTGAAATTTCATCAATTATTAAAACGTCCGCAGTGGTTAAAACATTTCTTGGCTTTGCATTTAATTTAAGAAATTCAGGCATAATAAAATCGCGTGGTGCAATTTGAAATAAAGAATGAATTGTTTGTCCGCCTATATTTAACGCACTTACCCCAGTTGGGCATGCACATATAATTTTCTTCTTAGATGCGGATTTCAGATAATTAACAAATGTCGATTTACCAGTCCCAGCCTGTCCAAGAATAAGTATATTATCATGCCCGCGTTCAATACATTCAAAAGCATTTATTTGATTTTCGTTTAAGATTGGGGTAATCAAAGACATATCTGCCAAAGTCTGCAATTTTTATGCTTGAAAAGCAATGTAAATAATATATAATGCACCGGCATTGGTTAAACCAATGCTTTCGGGTCGGTAGCTCAGTTGGTTAGAGCGGAGCGCTCATAACGCTTTGGTCCGGGGTTCGAGTCCCTGCCGACCCACCATTTATCCTAAATACATTCCTATTACATTTATACCTCTGATATGTTATAATTATATGAAATCGTCGTAAGGCGAAAATAACTAACCAAGGAGGATAAAATGTCTGAATTAAAAAAATATATTTTACTACCACTGATTGTTATTGGCGCATTAAACTGGGGATTGGTCGGACTATTTAATTATGACTTGGTCGCAGTGTTATTCGGCGCAGGCAGTGTTATTACCAGAGTCGTATACAGTTTGGTTGGTATCTCGGCCGTACTGTATATATTGACAATTTTTAATAAAAAATAAATTGTTACTTAAATAAAAATCGCCCAATTGGGCGATTTTTATTCCGCTTTTTTTGCTGGATGATAAATTTCAACATCACGTGTCATTGCGATAAATTTATCACCGCGACGTTTTGGTAATTCGTTTGCTGGAATTTTTTCCAATTCGCGAATATTTTTTACAACTGATTCCCCCAACAATTCCATTGTTGCTTGCCAATCTTTGTGTGCACCACCTGCTGGTTCAGAAATTATTTCATCAATAGCAGACATATCTCGCATATCCGCAGCAGTTAATTTCATAGCAGTTGCTGCTTCTCCGCGGAACTTGTTATCTTTCCATAAAATTGATGCACAAGATTCTGGGGCAATAACAGAATAAATTGCATTTTCCATCATCAATACCCTATCCCCGGTTGCGATTGCAATTGCACCACCTGATCCACCGGTACCTGCAATAACACTTATATAAGGTGTAGCAATAGAAAGCCCCATCTGGGTTGTTGCTGCAACCGCTTGGGATTGACCACGTTCTTCACCTTCGCGTCCTGCAAATGCACCATCTGTATCGACCAGTGAAATAACTGGCAAGTTAAACTTTTCGCCAAGTTGCATTAAACGTTGTGCTTTGCGATAACCTTCTGGGGTTGGCATTCCAAAACGATATTTCTGACGTGTTGCAATATCGCGACCTTTTTCTTGACCGATAACAACCGCTGGAACACCTTGGAAATAACCTATTCCACCTTGCATTGCTGGGTCTTCACTAAATAAGCGATCACCCGCAAGTGGTGTCCAATCACTGACCAAACCATTTATATAATCCAGAAAGTGTGGACGGTTTTCATTTCTTGCAAGCAAGACTTTTTCATATGCTGCAGAAAATTCGGATTTTTCTGATTTCTTAACTGCATGTCCACTTGATGGCGGTGTGGCAACATTGATAGTTTTAATACTTCCTGGTTTTTTTGTTAAAACAGACAAGATTTTACCAACAGTTTCTTTCAAATCTCTGCGTTTTGTAACAATATCAACCATTCCATGTTCATATAAATAATCTGCGGTTTGAAAGTTTGATGGCAATTTTTCACGCATATTTTGTTCAATAACGCGACGTCCTGCAAAACCGATACGTGCACCGGCTTCGGCAATATGAATATCACCAAGCATAGCGAACGAAGCAGTAACACCACCGTATGTAGGATCAGCCAAAATCACCAAATACGGAATTTTATTTGCACGTAAATTATTAACTGCAACAGTTGTGCGTGCCATCTGCATCAATGACAAAATGTTTTCTTGCATTCTGGCGCCGCCACTGGTTGTAATAATAATAAATGATTGTTTTTTCTCAACAGCATGTTCCATAGCAGCAATAATGCCGTCACCGACAGCACGCCCCATTGAACCCATCATAAATTCAGCATTCATCACAGCAATAGTTGCAGGAATTCCATCTATTTGACCATCTGCCGCAGAAATAGCATCAAAACGTCCTGTTTCTGCACGTGCCTCTATCAATCTGTCTTTATAAGGTACACGATCACAGAATCCAAGTGGATCGTCAGATACGACTGGTAAGTTCAGCATTTCCCAAGTATTATCATCAAAAAGCAAATCAAAACGTTGTTTTGGTGTCATTGGGAACGAATGACCACAACGTGGGCAAATTCTGA
>CAZNTZ010000010.1:0-25926 GCA_964576135.1 uncultured Muribaculaceae bacterium
TGTTGCTTTGGAAAAAATTAAAGAGCTGCTCTATACCCGTGGTATGACAATAATGGGGGTTAAAAAATTATTAAAAGATGGGGGATTAACATCAGTAGAATTTGATGAATCAGTAAAAAAATCTGATTCGCCAGCCCGTCCAGTTCAGCGCGCTGCCAAAATTTCAAATTCAGCGAACGATATTGCCGAAATCGGTCGCGCCATAGAATTACTTGAACGTGCACGTGCAGAACTAATTTAAATGACAGATATGAAAGAAATATTACAAGAATTAAAAAACGGTAACAAAAGATTTTTGGATAACCAAAGAATATATCCAAATCAAAGTATTGAACACGTAAAGGAATTAGCAGAAAAGGGACAAAGTCCTTTTGCTGTTGTTGTTTGCTGTTCTGATTCCAGATTAAATCCAATTATATTTTTCGATCGCGGATTGGGCGATTTTTTCATAGTAAGAACGGCTGGAAATGTTTTAGATAATCATGCCATAGACAGCATAAAATATGCAGTTAATATACTTTCTGTTCCATTGATTTTGGTTCTTGGGCATACGAAATGTGGGGCTATTACATCTGCTGTTATAAATTATGATAATCAAATGGATTGCTCTGTACATGCAACTTTGACCCCATCAGTTGAATTGGCAAAAGATCAACATGGCTGTATCATAGAAAATGCAACGCGTAATAACATAGATAGTATGGTAAATTTGTTAAATAAAACAGAATTTGAAAATAGCGTTGATATCGTAAGTGGTTTATATGATATAGACACTGGCGAAGTAAGTTTTTATCAGTAAAATAAATGTGGCAGTCCCAACGGGAATCGAACCCGTGTTTTAAGAATGAGAATCTTACGTCCTAACCGCTAGACGATGGGACCGGAAAATAATGAAGAATTTTGGTTGGGGCGCACGGATTCGAACCGCGATAAAGAGAACCAAAATCTCTTGTCCTACCGTTAGACGACACCCCAATAAGTCCAGCGATTATACACTCGGTTTTTATAAAATCAAACAAAAAAAACCGCAAATGCGGTTTTTATTTTTAGAAACCTCTGAAATGTTCATGTTCATTAGATGCATAATCAATAAATCTTTCATTACGCAGTTTAAATTCTTCTTGTGCTTTTTTTGTCGATTCATCAAATAAAGAATAAATTTTGTTCGCACTTAAATTTATGCTTTGGGTGTACAATAAACCTATTTGTGACAATGTAATAATATCGTTGAATTCATGGATAGAAAATCGGCGTGGATTTGATTTTATTGTTTTATCAATATCGCTGAGTTTAAGTGCTATTTTTACAATTTCAACGTTTGTTTCTGACATTTCATCAGTAATTTCAAGTATTTCATTCGTCACTGATAATTCACCAAAATTACCGCCATTATTTTTTATATTAAGCGTGGCATTTTTTAAATCATGAGTTTTCAAAGAAACGTCGTTCAATATTTTGCTGATTGAATTTAATGAAATTATTTTTTGAAAACTTGGGGTTTTTGACGCTCTGTCGCCCATTACAGAATATAAGTTTATGCTTTTTATTGGTGTGATAAGATCATTACGCAATGCTGTTTCGTCAATATAAATACCGTAATAATTCAAAAGTTTTATAGCAGATAAAATAAATTTAAAATCAGATACAAATTTACCATCTTTCTTTTCTAAGAACTTCATAAAAAAACCTTTTTATTAATATTCCTCCCTCCTGGTTAATCTCTCTGTTAAATTGATTTGTTTGATGCGATTATTTCGCCATTTTGTTCATAAAATTTTCCACCAGATTCTAACACTAATAATTGTCCGGCACATATTTCTGAATAATCCAAATGATCAGATACAAACATGTCAAACTTACCAGATGCGACATAGGATAAATCCAATGCCGGGCATCCTGTCATGCGTATGTTTGCAGCAATAAACTTGCTAAGAATATCATGCGCAGAATTATCTGTCGCCACTGTTAAGTCACGCTTGTCTGTGCGCACAGATACGTTTGTACGTGTTGAATGGTATGCGGTGAAAATAAATGAACCTGATCCAGCCTCTGCATAATAAAGTTTGTCATCAATTGGCGAATATATAAGACCAATTTTTGTTTCATCATTGCTGACCAGTGCGAGCGATATCGCAAAGTTTGGAATCCCGCGAACAAAATTTGCCGCACCAGAAAGTGACAAAACAAATTCATCGCGACCATCGCCTTCTTGTGAAACGTTCGGTGTCAAAATACCAGCCATTGGTCGAACAAAAGCGAGTTCTGAAATAATATCTTCTTCGATTCTTTTGGCTGCCTTGGAAACAAAATCAACTGAACCTCTTAAAGATTGTTGCAGGTTTTCCACTTCACCGAAATCGCGACGCAAAGATGCACCCGTTTTTTGGACGGCCGCAAACATTTTATTCAGCTCTGCAGAGCCTTTGATCAGGGTTTCTTTTTCCATTAAAACTTAAAGCCACTGAATTTCTTTTTGAAATCTTCTGCACGTTGACCTTTGTCGACTGAGGCGCGTTGTCCAGTCCATGCGGAATGGTTCAAGTTGTCTGTGGACAGAGTCATGTCTTTTTTAACCGAAGAATACATTTTGATAGTTTTTCCGTCTGTACGGGTAACGTTTATCTCATTATATTCTGGATGAATGCCTTTTTTCATATTTTTTACCTTTGTTACGTGGCGATGATTTTACAATGAAATCTCAAAAAATCAAGGTAAAAACGCAATCTTTAATAAAGTTTTCCGAATCTGTTCCGAATCTGGTATAATTGCGTCTAATGGATTTAATGTCATCATCTTGCCCAAGCTTATTTTGGCCAAAACGCAGGCCCGAAGACAATCTTTACCAAATTGCACGCCGTGAAATTGCAGCACGCATAGGTGTTATGCCTGAAATACTGACAGGCGATATTGATATTGCAGATTTTTTTGAGCAAAGTCCCGAATCAGTGCTTTATTACCCTGTTTTTTACGGTTCTACGGGTTGGTGGGGTGAATTATTAGGCAGTGATGCCAAAGTTGTCGGTCGTGTCGCAATTTCAAGCGAATGTCAGCTGATGATAATAAAAAAACAAGAATCAAAAGAAAAAAGACAACAAAATTCTTTGTTTGCGGCTGAAATTAAACCGGCATCAAACTTTTTTAAAAAAATGAATTCTTCTGTTGCGACTGCGCTGGATATGCTCGCGACAGATTCTGGAACAATACTTGCTTTGTTTGCTGGTAAAAGCCAATCTAAGTTTACTGGAATGGTCGAATCAACTGGTAATTCTTATCTTGGCTGTATTGGTGGGTATTAATTTTATGATTTTTTAATGCTTTTGTACCAATTGATCGCACCTTCGCGCAGACCATTTAAATCTTTCTTTGCTTTATTGTAATATTCTTGTGAAACATTAACTTTGAATAATTCTTTGACCAATGTCGGTATCATATTCATAAACATCGCAATAAACAAACCAACCATAATTATTGTTATCATACTGTTATTTTGCATCAACAGACCATCAATTAAAAATTTTGGGTCGTTTTTCTCGAACGCCACGGCAAGTCCGTTTATGCCGCTGAAATTTCCAAAAATAGAATTTAAAAATATAACTGCAAATGAAACAAAAATACCAACCAGAGCAATTCCCACGGTGCCGGAAATGACCCGGTCTATGATTTTTTGCAAAGTATTGTCACCTGCAAATTTAACAATCTGCCAATCTTTGAATAGCCACGAAAGTAAAATCAAAGGCAGCATTATTAAATCAAAGGTCAGTTCTATAAAAATCTCTAGAAAATATAATGGTACAGGTAACAGCGCGTATAAAAATATAACCAAAATTGCAAGACCTGCAAGAAGTAAACCAATGTTTGGAAATATTGGAACATTCCACATCAATTTATGCATATATTGACTGTCAAAAGCAGAATTTAACATTGTCCAGCCTGCAGTCATACCAAGACCGGTCATTTGGTGAATCCCAGCCAATTGACATGATAAATTATGGCGCAATGCTGGTGAGTACGCACCAGATGTTGCAGCGTTATTGTCACGTGCTGCTGGGTCGGCCAATGCTGTCGATACAAGGCATGATTCAAATGAATTTTCGTTTTGTGTTCCGGCATGAACATCTGATGTAACAAGACGATTTATGGCAAGCCCGATATTGAAAACAGGTTCTATTACGACATTTGTTATTAATCTTGGCAGTGGAAATGCCAAAAGTCCGATAACAAGTGCGAGTTTGATAATATGTGTTCCGAATTTTCCGGACAAACTCCATGGATCTTGTTCTACTTTACCCATTCCGATATACCCAGAAAGTAGTGTCCAACCAAACCAAACCGCAGTCAAAGTGGCTGCAATTGGGATTGTTACAATGCCTATTGCATGATATACACGTGGTAATAAACCAGACATTGTTGACATTATTCCTGAAAATAATTGGCATGACCAACAACTTGAGAAAAATTTTAATGCATCAACCATATCAACAGGAACAAAAGAACGATATATAGAAAATCCGGCGATAACACCAACACCACCCAATACCCCCCAAACAATCGGTGCAACCGCACCGGCCGAAGAAATAAAAAACAAAGACCCAAAAAATGACAAAATTTTTTTCATTACCTGCTTATTATAGCATAAATTTATGATTTCTGATATAATCATGGATCATGAAAAGACTTTTTCTTTTTTCTTTATTGTGCATTTTTTTTTCTGTATCGGCGCATGCGGATTATGGAATTGTTGATTCACTGAATTTGGCACCTTTTGTTCCGATGGTTTTGGATACATTGATGTCAGTCGCGATGTCTGGGTATGAATTTTTTGTTGGCAACGGTGACGGTATAATTTACGTATTAGTTTGGGGTTTTATGGCAGTTTATATCGCCATGTATTTACTTAAGATGTATTTTCCAAAAAATTGGCTTGGGTTCTTTGGAATGTCCGGTGGCGGTGAAATGGAAAAAGGAATATCCGGTATAGAAATTGGCACGAATTTATTAAAACCTGCAATTCGTGCAATCATTGCGGCCGCGATTTTATTGCCTATAAAACCGCAATATATTACAAATGTTATTATTGATCCGTTTTTACAATTCGGTTCAATATACACTGAAAATATCAGCCGCGATATTTTTCAAAATGTTCCATGGGGTGGGGCACCAGCAAAGCAAGTTGAATGTCCGCCAGGGTTGCTTACCAAAGAATATATGTCACCAGAGTCTTGTCGTTTCATTGTTCAACCAATTTCAGATATTTCAAATGTAAATAACCAGATGGTAAAACGTGGATTAGAATTATTTACACACGGAATTTCTGGAATGATGACATTATTTGTTCATAACGGTGGGCAAAGTTTTATGAATATTATCAGTGGAATTATTTTAGTACTGACATTTGTTTCCAGTAATTTCTTTATGGCATTACTTATTATTCAGGGAATTTTTGATTTTGGTATGGCGCTTATCCTTTACCCTTTCAAAGTTTTAACATTTGTTGCAGGCAAGCCAAGTTATGAAAAATGGGTCGATTTCTGGCCACCGTTTGAAGGTATAATTGGTGCGCTTAAAAAACTTGTGATAACAATGATTGCATGTGCTTTTGTTCTGGCAATCAACATTGCAATAATACGAGCTTTGTTTAATTGGAATCAATCCGTGTTTGTTGTTGCGGCCGGCGGATATTCACATAGCAATGTTCCGGTAAGTGATCCAATTGGGTTTGGTCAACATTCAATTTTATGGTTATCTTCATTATTGACGCTGTATTTAATGTTCAGAATTTTTGATATGACAAAGAAAAAAATCCAAGAATATTCGGGGGCATCGGACGCGCTTTATAAACAGGCAACTGGCGATTTTAATTCAACGCGCGAATATGCCAAGAAAGTTGGTGCGAATGCAAAAAAGCTTTGGGATGAAAAAGTTTTGGGTAAGAAATAAAAATGGAAACATGGTTGCAATCTTTGGTGCATGATACTGTTCAGTGTTGGGGCTGTCCGGTGTTTGATCGTCTGTTCCAGGTTATATCAAGTGCCGCCGCCGCCGCATATAATAAACTTGCGCTGCTCGCATTATTAATAATGGCTTTGTTAATCGCATTTCATGTTTTGCGCGCCGTTTTTGATAATTTTGGTATGCTTGATATTTTTAAAGGTGGCGAAGCCAAAGTTAAAGATTACACTTTTCAAACATATTTTAAGCCAGTATTGATAAATGGTTTGGTTGTGGTTGCATTGTTGGGTTTGGGTGCTTGGTTACCAAGATTTGTTACATCTGTAACATTTGAACCAATTACGGATATTGCATTAGTTTATACTACAAGTGTTTTGCAAACAAATCAGACAGAGGTTTCCGAGAAAGTTACATACGTTCCAAAACAAATGCCAGATGATGGATTTTACCGGCCACAGTTGCGCGATAAAATTATTCAATTGATGAAGACAACGATTACACAATTCCAAAATATGATGAAGCTTGGGATTGCAGTAATGGACAAAGCTTTTTCATGGTCAGCACTTTTGGGTGTTGGTATTTTATTAAAACATATCATGATGTTTATTATGGGTTTTTATTTGGTGTATGGTTTTTTCAGAATATTTATAAAATTCTGTTTTTATTTCGTAGATGTAATCTTGGCAATGACATTCTTTGCTTTTTTCTTGCCGCTCAGCCTGGTGTTTATGATTTTTAAAAATTCAGATACAGCTGGATGGATTAAAAATCTGGGAAATGCAATGTCCCCCAGTTTTTATAAGAATGTTATAACCGCTATTGTGTCTTTGGGTGCCGCTGTGATTACTTATTCGGTTATAATCGTTCTAATTGCTAAATTCTTTGCGGTTCAAAGTGGTGATGGTGCAGAACTGGCGCGACAAATTTTATCAGGCGATATTTATTCATCAAGTCTGTCAGATGATAATCTGGCGATGATGACTTTGTCTGGTTGCCTCGTTCTGATGTATATTGTAACATTTATATCAAATAAAGTTCCGGATATAACCAAAGAAATAATGTCTGCATTTGGTGTTTCCGAAGAACACAAAGTTGGTGACGAAATGGGTGAAAATGCAATTAAAATAATGGACGAAGGTGTTAAAACCGCAAAACAAGTTGGCAAAGTTGTAGTTGATGCAGCTTTGGGTAAACCATCTGCACCGGCCGGCGGTGCATCAAAACCTTGATATAAGAAATGTTGAAAGCAAAACTGATAATGTTGATTATAAAAATTGTTATGTGGCTGATCGCTATCGGTATCGGCATTTGGTATCTGTCGTCAAGTGTTGGTGGTACTGCATTATCTTATTCTTCGTTAAATGATTTTTTAACCGCAACTGGTGCTTGCGCTGGTGGAAACTGTGATATTGGGTCCAGTAATGGATGCTTTTTATGTGGGTATATAGAAAAACTATTTTCGACAATTGGTGTTGCCGCTGAAAGTTTCTGGGTAAGCATTCTGGATTATTTGTGGATATTGCTTGCTGTTGGATTTGGAATATATTTATTTATTCATTCGTATAAATATTTGTCTGATGCTGCAAAAGAAAATGCATCGCTTGCCGATGGTGAACGAAGTCTGGATTTAAAAAAATGGTTTGAACCACTTTGGAAACAGGGTGCACGTGTTTTGGTTGTCGGCGCTTTTTTGGGTGTAATCGGACTTGGTGGTCCAACAGTTTTAAGAACTGTATCTTCTGTTACAATTACACCTGTGATGTTTGTTGGATCAGAACTTGCCATGGCGGCAACTGGTGTTTCTGATTCTGCCACATGTGGTGCGATGAATCCGGATCAAGAAAAAGCCGATAATGTTCTGACCCCTGTTATGGGTTCGTTTATGTGTGTTATTGGAAATTTGAATACGGTTTTGCTTGCTGGTGCAGCATCTGGATTTTCAATGATGAATTATTCATGGCTTGGCCTTGGGGGTGGATTATTTACATGGATTGCTGGCCTTGCGCTTGTAATTATGTTTTTAATAATTGGATTCGGCCTTTTCTTTGATATTTTGAATGTTATTTTTATGTTGGTTTTTGTAATAATCTTTTTACCGATATTGATTGCATCTGCTGCATTTGCAAAAACATGGAAATTAATGGATGGTGTTTTATCAGGCGCAATTGATATCTTGGCAAAAAGTGCTGTTAAAGTAATAGGCATCAGTCTTAAAATTGTAATTATTTATGCATTGGTTTCATATTCTGCAGACGAATATTTTCCTGGGCCAAATGATGGTTATAGTTCGATAATGATACCTATATCAACAGAGTCAAAAACCCCAAGCGAAACAGCCGCACCAGTTGCAGAAGTATTTTCAAAATGCGAGCTAGAGGCAAAAAATTCAGAAGGTTTGGTTGATAAAGAAATTTTCAAATCATGTTTTATACGGGAAAAAACAATTGTTGAGTCGGCACACCCAGGTGCATTTGATTTCATGGATGACGGATGGTCGTTTTTAATGATGATGATTGGTGTATTTCTGGTTTATGAATATGTTGTTAAAGATAAAATTGATAAAATACTTGGTGGTGATTCCAAAGATACATTCCAATATGGAACATATATCAAAGAATTTGGCCAGACTGTTTGGAATATTCCAAAGAAATTGGGTGAATATTTCACAGCAAAGATGAAAAAATAATGAAAAAATTAAAACTGATTTTTGCTGTTTGTTTTTTATTTATATCTGGCGGCGGCGCTTTGGCTGCTTCAAATCAGCCAGTTGGCGATATTGGAAATTACGGTGCATGGGCAACTGAAAATAACCACAAATTGTTTTTGGATTCTATAACTAATGATCTTGGAAAATTCACAGATAATTTTCAAAAAAAATCAATTACTTCGGATTATGTGCCGATAGAGGCAAAAATTGGTCGCGCATTTATGGGGGCGATGTCAAAAATTTCCGATATTCTGAATCGGTCATTGGTAAGATTTATAGAAATATTGTTGGTCGTTTTATTTGCGTTTTGGATATTTTTTGAAAGTTATAATATGATGGAAACCGGTGGCGATCCAAAAAAACTTTGGCAAAGTATTATTTGGAAAGCAGTTGTAATTGGTTTTTGGCTTTGGCTTATTCAAAATAATGCTGCGAATATATTTATGGATATTTTTGGCCCGATAATTTCAATTTCTTCTTATTTATCTGATTTTATTTTAAATTCAATAACAAACGCGTCAGGTGCAAATTTACCAGACACATGTGCTGCGATTCATAATTTTATGGTGGGACATGGAAACGATGTTTTAATAAATTCAAGCGCTGCGGCTGATTTGCTTTGTGTGCCAACAAGACTGTCTGGATTTTTCTATACATGCGTTTCTGCTGGTTTTGCATGGATGAAGGCTGGGCTTGGGCACAGTGCTTTTACATTCGCAGCCGGTGCAGTATTTGTGGTTGTTTTTATTTATAATATTTGGAAATTCGCGCTGATGGCACTGAATGTTATTGCTGATTTATTCTTTGCAATAATGTTATTACCGTTTACTGCTTTGGCGGAATGTTTTGGTGGTGGAACAACATATGGTGGATTAGCAGGAAATTTCTTTAAAACATTTGCTGGCGTTTTTAATACAGCAAAGATGGAATCAATAATAATGAAATTTATTAATGCGTCTATTTATTTTGTATCGCTTTCAGTCGTTGTTGCTGTGTCCGCTGCAATCTTATCAGGGGTTACAACCAGTAATTTGGCCGCCCAGGTTCCAACAATTGACAACAGCGGATTTATGATTACGCTGATCGTTGGGTGTTTGGTTGCATATCTGGCGAACAAAGCGGGTGACATTGCAGGTCAAATCGGCGGCAGTATTGAAAAAAGCGGATTCGGAGATAAAGTTGGTAAGGATATAAATGAACTTTACAAAAGTGGAAGATCTTGGGGTCAGGCCAATTGGAAAGTTATCAGAAAGAAAAAATAAAAACCTATAAATGATGTGTTATAATTGAACAAAGGATGGATTGAAATGTTAAACAGTTTTTTTGGAAATAATGCAGAATTTTTCGCGCTTGCTTTCGCAGTATCATTTTTATTTATGTTGGTGACCGGTCGTAAATTTATAAATACAATGCGTGTCTGGCAAAAAAAAGGGCAACCAATTCGTGACGATGGTCCACAATCACATCTGGCCAAAGCTGGCACACCTACGATGGGTGGAATTTTAATTTTGGCTGCAATTTTATTTTCAAGCCTCTTGTTTATGGATTTACAGAATTCAATTCCGTGGATTGCCTTGGCATCACTTGTGATGTTTGGTGCAATTGGATTTGCTGATGATTTTGGCAAAGTTAAAAAACAATCTGCTTATGCCGGGCTTTCTGCAAAAGGAAGACTTATTATCGAAGGTTTATGTGTATTGGTTTTAGCGTATTTGATTGATGGTGTTATGCCTGCTTATTTGCCGCCGCTTTCTCTGGCTTTGCCTATGGGCGCAATTTTTCCAATCGGAATTTTATATTTCTTCTTTGCTTATTTTGTAATTGTTGGTTCTGCGAACGCAGCAAATATCACAGATGGATTGGATGGTATGTTGTCAAAAATTTACATTCCTGTGATAATAGTTTTGACAATCGCATTATTTGGTGCGACACACAGTGGATTTTTTGATAATGGAATTTTCTTGCCAGAGGCTGCGGGATTGTATCCAGTATTGGGCGCAGTATTGGGTGCGGTAATTGGATTTTTATGGTTTAATTCTGCCCCGGCTGCGATATTTATGGGAGATGTTGGATCACTTGCACTTGGGGGATTTATGGGAACAGTCGCAATGTTATTAAAATCAGAAATAGTTATGGGAGTCGCAGCATTGATGATGGTTCTGATTCTGGCATCAAGTTTTATACAAACATTTGTTTATAAACTTACCAAGAAAAATGGTGTCGGAAAACGCGTGTTTTTAATGGCTCCGTTACATCACCACTTTGAATTAAAGGGTTGGGCAGAATCCAAAGTTGTGGAAAGATTTTTCATAATGTCGATTATATTTTCAGCAATAGCGCTTGTATTAATGAAGGCATAATATGCTTCGCAGATCAGAACAAAGCAAACTTACTAGTTGGTATTTCGAAATAGACCGCAAATTACTGTGGAGTATTTTAGCACTTGTTTTTGTTGGCGTTTTGGCGGTTGTCACTGCCGGATCAGTAGCGGCAGAACGTATTGGTCAACCATGGCATTTCTTTTTGATGAAATCTTTGCCGTTTTATGCTGTTGGACTTGTTACTTTGTTTGCCGCAAGTTTTTTTCCAAAAAAATGGGTGCTTGGAATTGCCTGGACAAACGTTTTTATTTGTTTGATTTTATTGCTTGTTACACTTGTTGCACCTATGCATATAAAGGGGAGTGCGCGTTGGGTTTCTTTGCCAGGTATCGGGTCGGTTATGCCATCTGATTTATTAAAACCTGGTTTTATAATTATTACTGCTTGGTTTTTAGCAAGAATGCATGACAAAATTTCCGGAAATATCTTTACATCAAAAGCGGCTTGGAAGTGGGATGGTTGGCCATCATATTTGATTATATTTTTCAGTGCACTTTTAATAATTTTTAAGCACCCAGATTTTGGGACATCAATGCTTTATTTTTCCGTTTTTGGAGCAATGATTTTTCTTGCTGGATTACCGCTTTGGTTTTTGCCGATACTTGGTGGAGTTTTGGGTGTATTTGGTTTATTTGCGTTCTTTACAATGGCGCATTTTAAGGCGAGACTTTTAGGTTTCATCGGGCTTGGTGGTGTCAAACATGATGATTATCAGATTCGCCAATCTTTGCAATCGATTCAACATGGAGGGTTATTTGGCAGTGGTGATGACGCGTTTGTAAAGCAATCATTGCCAGACGCACACACAGATTTTGTATTTGCGGCATTGGCCGAAGATTGGGGTGCAATCGTCGCAGTCGTTTTATTGTGTGCTATGCTTTACATAATTAAAAGATTATCTGCAAATGCGTTGTCGGCTCGCGATAAAATGGTGTTTTATGTTTGTGGTGGTGCCGCTGCTTTGTTTGGAATTCAGGTCAGTATAAATATACTGAGTGCGCTGCATTTATTCGCCCCAAAAGGTATGACTTTGCCTTTTATTTCTTATGGTGGATCTTCATTTGTTTCTTTCAGTTTATTGTTTGGTTTAATTATTGCACTGGTTCGTGAAGATAAGTGGAAATAAAAAAATGGCGGATTATTCCGCCATTTTTTATTTTTGTTTAGATTTTAATTTCTGAAACCATTCATGATTTCTGGCACGCATGTTTGAAATACCTTGTTCTGATAAAACTTTGTATGAAAATGCCTGATCTCCGCTGTCGTTATTTTCCAAACTGGTTGTTTCAAATTTTGCTGGGTATATATCTCGTATATCAACTTTATTTGTTTCAGTTTTGTTTTTATCTTCTATTTTGGTGACAGAAAGTTTAATTTCATTTTTGGCTGCTTCTATTTCTTTGTTATATGCATCAGCCAGTTGTTTAAGTTCTGCAATTTTTGCATGAATACCGCTGACTGTGAATTCATAATGTTCAATTTCAGTGTGGCGCATTTGTATATTTGTAATATCATCAGAAAATGCAGCGAATTCAGAAGATTTTGCAATTTGTTCAAGATTTCTTTTGCGTGCTTCACGTTTTGCATTTTCCAAAATTACGCGCATTTCCCCGCTAACTTGGAAACCATCGCCAATTGGAAATCTGTATACTTGGTTTTCATTACGGAATTTTACTGAATTGATAGCAAGGTGTTCAGAATTATTTCCAAAAAACCATCTAGAAAATTCACCAGCGGAACTTGCATCAAGATCAATTTTGTTATTTATAGTTTTTGCTTTTTCAGCGATTGCTTCACGATATTCATAAAATTTAAGCTTTTGATTTAATTCATAATCATATAATGTGATGTGTAATTCAATCGCAGATTTTGTGAATTCTGCAAGATTTACATAACCTTTTAAAGTCATAAGGTTTAATTTTATACTATCTTTGGAATTAAGTTCTTCTAGGGTTTTACAATTATTAAACTCTAGTATAGCGTTGATATTATTTTTCGATGTATGGCGCATTTAAAAAACTCTTAATTTATCTCTCTATCTGTCCCGCCGTGCTACGATTTTATAATGTTTTTCTGGAAAATCAAGTTTTTTACGGTAAAATATAAGTGTAATCAAAGGAAACTGAAATGAAAATTTGGATTGCAACAGGTGGCACCGGTGGTCATATTTTCCCAGCAATATCCGTTGCAAATGAATTAGTTGCCCGTGGAAATAAGGTTATTATGTCAAGCGATGGTCGCGGAATGAAAATGGTAAAAAAGGGCGCATCTGGGAAATTTGGCACAGCTTTTGTTTGGGCGTCTGGAATTGGTGGAAAATCAAAAATTAAACAGATATTTGGACTGATAAAGATTGTTTTATCTGCTTGTGCGCTGGTTTTGCGGTGGATGTTTTTGCGTCCGGCGCGCGTGGTTGCTTTTGGTGGATATGCCTCTGTGCCAGCGGTTTTGGCGGCCCATGTTTGGAAAATACCGACATTGCTTCATGAACAAAATGCTGCGATTGGGCGTGCAAATAAATTTGCGTTAAGGTGGATTGGTAAAATGATGACCAGTTTTCCAAATGTTTATGGTGTTCCAAAAAATTTCAAAAATATTGTTTATACCGGATTACCAGTACGTAAGGAATTTCACGAATCACGTATTCAAACAAATGATTCAAAAATTTTAATTACTGGTGGATCACTTGGTGCACAAGTTTTGGATGATGTTTGCCCAGATGCAATATCAAAGCTTTCGACTGCTTTGAAAAAGAAGTTATTTATTGTTCACCAAACACGTCCAGAAAATGTAGATAAACTGCGCCGCGAATATGAATCGGGTGGCGTACGCGCAAACGTTTTATCATTTATTCACGACATGGCAGGTGAGATGTCTTCATCAATATTGGTAATCGGCCGTTCTGGTGCCAGCACAATTGCAGAATTGCAAGTGCTCGGAAAACCAGCAATCTTGGTTCCACTTGCGATAAATCCAGATCAGGTTGCAAATGCGGAAAGCTTTGCCTCCCAGGGGGCTGGGATTGCAATTATGCAGAACAAATTTACACCAAAATGGCTGACTGTCACTTTGTCAGAATTATTCGAAAATCCAGCACGTTTGGCAAAAATGGCAGACAAGGCAAGTGTTCCAAATGATGCAGTAAATAAAATAGTGGCAGAGGTATTAAAATGATAACACCCAAGCAACCAGTTACAGTTTTTGATTTTGATGGAACGTTATCACGTGGTGATGCAAATGCTGGTTTTTGGAAATATTGTTTCAAACGCTCTGTTCGACCATGGTTGTTTTTGCCTGTGATTTTAATTGGTGTTTTTTTTCGTATGTTTGACAAATCACGTTTTACATTTAATGTTTCAAACAGTTCAACAAATTGGCGCGGAATGCTGCGTTCATATTTAACTCCAAAAATGGTTAAAAAATTCGCTCCGAATTTTATCAAAGAATTCAAATCGGAACGTTTCGGGTGGGTCAGTGATAAAATTGCAGAAGAGCATGCCGCCGGTCGCAAAGTTATACTGATTTCTGCCAGTCCTGAATATTTAGTCAAAGGTTTGGTCAAAGATTTAAATTTTGATGCAGTGATAAGTTCTGAAATGGACCCAAAACGTCCCTATAAATATAAATTTTTATGCTGGGGATATAACAAGGTTGCTGCGCTGGATAAGTGGGCCAAGGCGAATAAAATTTCACCAATTCTGATACATTCATACGCAGATAGTAAATCTGATACGCCGCTTATGTCGCTTGCCCAGGAACAGGTTTGGGTAAATTCAAAAACCGGAATAAGAAAAAATGCGGCCTGATAAAGCCGCTTTTTTTTGTATTTTAATCTTGAAAACGCGATTATTTACTCTAACATAATATCAGAGGTTTATTATGGAAATTGTATATCTGATTGCTGGTATTGTTGTTGGCATAGTTATTGGCCGTTTGTCTAAGCCTCAGGCTGATACAGCGGGATTAGAACGTGTAAATTTGGAATACAAAAAAGAAATTGATAAAACTCGTGATGAAATTAAACGCCTTGTTGCGGAACGTGCAGATATAAATGCGCGTTATGATGAATTGAAAAAAGCGCGTGAGGTAATGCCACTCGAATTTGAAAGCCTGTCAAACAAGGTTTTGGAATCGCAGATTAAAAATGCAACGGAAAAACAGACCAAGACGCTGGATGATTTTATGAAACCGTTTAGAGAGCAAATGGTTTTAATGCAAAAGCAAGCAACTGAAAACAAGACTAGTTTCGAAGAACAAATAAAATATGTCAAAGATTGGCACAAAGAAGCAATTGAATTAAAAGATGCATTGCGCGGTAAAAAGAAATTGCAGGGTAACTGGGGTGAAATTCAAATAGAAAGATTGTTCGAAATTCTGGGTTGGGAAAAAGGTGTGCAATATTCAGTTCAAGAACATGCATCAGGTGGGCGCGATATTCCAGATTATATCGTAAATATGGCTGATGGTCGCCGGTTTGTTGTTGATGCAAAAATGTCGCTGAATTCATATATGGATTATTTTGCTGCTGACGAAGGGGTAGAGAAAAACGCCAAATGGCGCGAATTTGTTGATGCGACAAAAAAACATATTACAGAACTGGGTGCTAAAAATTATCAAGACGCAATAGATAACAAGTTTGATTATGTGTGTATGTTTATGCCGCTTGAACATGCCTATATTGAATTGATGAATCGTAATGACGATATTTATCGGTTTGCATATGAAAATGGTGTGACGATTGCGACACCTTCTTTGTTATTGCCGTTATTGCGTTCGATTGATACGATTTTCAAAATAGAAAAACAAAACAAGAATGTCGTAAAAATTGTAGATATGACAAAAAAATTGTATGAAAAATATGTTGGTTTTACCGAAGATTATAAAACAATCGGAACAAACCTTGAAAGATTGCAAAAGGCATTTGATGATGGAAATAAAAAACTGACCAGTGGCAGTGGAAATTTATCAGGTTGGTTTGAAAAAATCAGAAAGCAAGGCGGTATATCAGTTAATAAAACAATTGCGTTGGAACATGATGCATTGGAAGATGAAGAAAATGAATAAAATGGAACTGAAATTTTGTGGTGATCCTGTGCTCAGACAATCTGCATTGCCGGTTGAATCTGTGACCCCAGATGTATTGAATGATTTGGATCAAATGGCGCGCTTAATGCGGGTAGAAGATGGTGTAGGTTTGGCCGCACCACAGGTTGGTATATTAAAAAGATTTTTGGTTTTATTTAATCCAGAAACAGAACAAATTATGAAAATCATCAATCCGCAAATTGTGTCACACTCTGACCAGGAAGTTTTAATGGAAGAAGGTTGTTTGTCAATTCAAAGTGACAAAGGGCCAATATTTGCCGAAGTTTCTCGACCAGAATCGGTTATGGTTCAATGGATTGATGAATTGAGTAATAAACAGCAAGCAGAATTTTCAGGTATTCTTTCGCGAATCATTCAACACGAAATTGATCATTTGGATGGTAAATTATTTATTGATTACTTATCATCGGCAAAGCGTGAAATGGTTATGAACAAAGTAAAAAAAAGAAAACAAACATTGGCGGTGTGACATGCGTTTGATATTGATGGGAACGCCTGATTTTGTCGTTCCAATTTTTGATAAAATTGCAAACCAGCATGAAATTATCGCGATTTTCACGCGTGCCCCAAAACCAGTCGGACGTAAACATATATTAACAAAAACACCTGTGCATGAATGGGCGATTGGTAAAAATATCCCTGTTGAAACAAATATAAAAAATATTGAAAATTATGCGCGTCCTGATTTTATACTGATTGTTGCGTATGGTATAATTTTAAAACAAAATGTTTTGGATTTTGCACCATGCATAAACATTCATCCATCAAATTTGCCGATGTATCGCGGCCCGTCACCAATACAGACAGCAATTAAAAATGGCGATACAGAATCAGCGGTATGTTTAATGCAAGTCACCCCAGAGGTTGATTCTGGTGATGTTTTATTGCGTGAAAAATTCACAATTGACGAAAATGATACAACACTGGATGTCGAAGATAAGGTTGCAAAAATTGGTGCAGATATAGCATTGAAATTCTTGGATAATCCATCTAAATTTCAACCTGTTCCACAAATCGGTACACCAACTTTTACGACCAAATTTGGCAGTGTTGATGAACTGATAGATTGGTCGGCATCGCCACGTGAAATTCATAATCATATTCGTGCAATTACTGGTCGGGCAAAAATAAATGGTATTGATGTAAAGATTTTGAAATCAAAAATCAAAGACGATAAATTAGAAATTATTACAATTCAACCTGCTGGAAAAAAAGCGATGTCATGGCATGATTTTATAAATGGTATTCATGGCGCACAAATAAAGTTTGGGGAATAAGAGAGATAAAATAAAGAAAACAAAATGGCAAATGTATTAAAATTTTTTAAAGAAAATCACCGCAGAGTAACAAAGTCTGAAACTGAAAATTGTGAGAATTGTAAAAACAGTGATAATCCATTCTACGAAGGCAGTATGCTTATAGATGATACAACTTTCTGTGGGCTGGCACTTGATTCAGACAAAGACAGAGATAAGGATTTTTTTAATGACAATAGCATGGGTCCAGAAAGGCAAATGCAATTAACATTGAATATGTATGAACGTACAAGATGTAAATATAAACATGTATGTGATAAATTTATGGCCAGAGAACATTAAGAACTGATGACACGATATAAATTAATTCTTGAATATAATGGTTGTGATTTAATCGGATTCCAGATGAACAAAGATGGAAATTCTGTTCAATCTTTGGTTATGGATGCAATTTATAATTTTTGCGGTGCACGTGTGGATGTTGTTGGATGTGGTCGCACAGATGCGGGTGTTCATGCATTGGCTATGCCGGTTCATTTTGATATTGATGTGTCACATGCGCCAGATACTGTTATGCGCGCACTGAATTTTTATCTGATAAATTCCCCTGTTTCTGTTTTATCGTGCGAGACTGTAAATGATGATTGGCATGCACGTTTTTCATGCACAGGCCGAAATTACAAATATGTTATTTTGAATCGCAGCGCACCGCCAACTATATACAAAGGTTTTGTTTGGTGGGTTCCACAAAAATTAGATGTAAAAAAAATGCGTGACGCAGCAAAGCGTTTAATTGGTAATCATGATTTTACATCTTTTCGCGCGTCCGAGTGTCAGGCAAAAAGTCCAATAAAAACACTGGACGATGTTCATATCATTGATGATGATTCAGTAATTACTATTGAATTTTCGGCGCGGTCATTCCTGCACCACCAGGTTAGAAATATGGTTGGAACATTGGTTCAAATTGGCCAAGGAAAACCATACGATATAGATGAAATTTTTGCGGCGAAAAATCGCAGTGCTGCTGGGGCAACTGCGCCGGCGGACGGTTTGTATTTTGTCAGTGCAAGCTATGCCAAATCCTGTATGGCACAAAATTAATTTTCCCATTTTCTAAAATTGTAAAACCACGTTGGGGAATTTTAGCGGCGCAACTGGGTGCGTTTATTTCGAATATTGATACGATGAAATTATTATTGCACATTGAATCGAAATTTTTAACTAGTTGTGTAAATTTTACAGTGTATGCCAATGACCATTTCGGTGTTTGATAAATACATAATCCATGATCACATTTTAATGAATAATTTTTTCCGGTAAATCCGTGACCCATTCGATGCACAGTTATATCGGGTTCTTCGCTATTCATTATTCGCCATGTATTAAATGTAAAAAAATGTGCACTGGATTTTGTTTTTGAAAATTGTAAAGTTCCATCGTCTTTTATAAATGCAACTAATTCGTGGTCATTGCTGGCATAGAAAATTGGCCTTGGTCGTGTGATTATTAAAAAAATACCAGTGGCAACAAATACTGAAAATAAACCGGTGTTTAATTTTTTGAAACCGTTTCCAAATAAAATTAAACATAAAAATCCTAGAATAATTAGACAAATAGCAGCACCTGAAATAAACGGAACAGAAATTTGTGCGAACGGTAATGACGCAATTTTGTTTGCAATTTCCAAAGATAAATTATACATGGATGACATCCATTCTAATGGTGTTGATAAACCGAAAAACGCACCGATTACAGAAATAAATGCCAATGGCAAAATAAGTACAGAAAATATAGGTAATAAAACTAAATTTCCGATAACCCCATAAATTTGAATATTATGAAAATTATAAGCAATAAGTGGGGCTGTGAATAACCCGGCGATAATGGATGTTAAAATCACCCCGCGGAATATTCGCCACGCGCGCCAGAAAAACCCATTTGGTTTTGTAGATTTTATATCACCAAAAAACCAAACAAGACCAAACACTGCGGCAAATGAAAGTTGAAATCCCGCGTCTAATAGAAAATGCGGATTTATAATCAACAGCCCTGCAAATACCATTGATATGCCGCGCAGGCTGAGTAAATTCCGACCCGATAAAAATGCCGCGGCTACAAGACCTGCCATCAAAAAAGCACGCATTGTTGCAACAGCCGAACCAGAAATATTCAAATAAAGAAATAAACCAAGAGTTGTAAAAATAATTGCCGGATACTTTGCGGGAATTCGTCGCGTAATCCAAGGAATGCTGCGAAAAATAAAATAGAAAATTAGTATAAGCCAACCGCCAAGCAGTGTCATATGAAAACCGCTGATAGAAAATATATGATTTACACCAGCGCCGCGAAATGCATTATTATCGGTATCTGGCAAAGCATTTGAATAACCCAAAACAAGCGAATCAACAAGCATTGTTGCGGTTTTATTACCAAAATTGCTGACATGGTCGTGAATCTTTGTTCGTGTACTGTTATTTATGTTTTGTGTTTCTATGTTTATTTCTGTTGCATAACCTGTTCCAGAAATTCCGTGAAAATATCCCCATCTAGCAAAATCAAATGCACCGGGTGCGTCTGGGGCGCTTGGTGGGAAAACTGTTGCTTTTGCAGTGATATTTGCGCCAACTGATGGAACAGTTCTAATTCCATCAGTCAATGTCAGTCGAAATGTTCCATCATTTGTTTTAATAAATATTCTGGTTTTATCGGATGCAAAATCGACATTTGTGATAACACCTGAAATTTCAGAATTACGAATCACATGATTCAAAATCGGTGTATTCAGATTTATTGTAAAAGCATTTGCATAGAAAAATCCGAAAATAAACAAAAATATCAATGACCAAATATATCTTCGTAAAACTATAAAACATGCCAATGCTAAGACAGAAATTAGAATCGGTATTTTGACGACAGGATCAAATGGCAAAGAAAAATACAATAAAATTCCGGATGCAAAAATGAATGCACCGGTGGTGAAAAAATTTCTTTGAATTGCGTCAAGAATCTTTTGCATGTTTTATAAATGCTGCAAACAGCGGGTGACTGGTGTATGGGCTGCTTTGAAATTCTGGATGGAATTGACCTGCAATAAAAAATGGGTGATCGATCAGTTCTATTATTTCTGGCAGTTTTCCATCAGGGCTGCGTCCAGATATTATCATACCATGTTTTTTCAATAATTCTTCGTATTCAGTGTTCAGTTCATACCGATGACGGTGACGTTCTGAAATATTATCTGCGCCGTAAACATCATGCGCCAATGTTCCAGGTTTTATATTGCAAGGATAAGCGCCCAGACGCAATGTTCCACCCATATCTGAATTGCAATCACGAACTTCGAATTTTCCATCTTTGGACCATTCGGTAATTAGTGAAATTACTGGTGTACATTCACTTGTAAATTCTGTCGAGTTTGCGTTTGTTTCACCGCAAGCATCGCGCATGAAATCGATAACTGCAATTTGCATTCCCAAACATATTCCCAAATATGGAATTTTATTTCTGCGTGCAAAACGTGCCGCAATCATTTTTCCTGGAATACCACGCGAACCAAAACCGCCAGGGACAAGAATGCCGGACATTCCACCCAATGTGTTTTGAATTTCTGAATCTGTCATTGATTCCAAACTTTCTGAATCGATTTTATGAATTTCGACACAAACATCATTTGCAATACCTGCATGGAATAATGCTTCGAACAGAGATTTATAGGCGTCAGGAACATTGAAATATTTTCCAACAACAGCAATTTTAACATGTTGCATATCACTGGCTAGATATTTTTCTATTCTTTCAAAACGTGATAAATCACCAGTCTTGTCCGGTAAACCGAAATGCGCGGCAATTGCACGGTAAGCATTTTGTTTTTCATAGGCAATTGGCACTTTGTAAATATTATCTAAATCAATTCCAGATATGACATTTTCTGCCGGCATATTACAGAACAGACCGATTTTTGCGCGTTCTTCGTTATCAAGCATACGTGGGGTTCGTACAATCAGCATATCTGCTTGGATACCGCTTTCTAATAATTGACGAACAGACATTTGTGTTGGTTTGGTTTTCAGCTCGCAACTTTTTTCCAAATAAGGCGCCAATGTTAAATGAACAAACATAACATTTCTACGTCCAATCTTGTTCGCAAATTGGCGTGCAGATTCTAAAAACACTTGTCCTTCGATATCGCCAACGGTTCCCCCGATTTCTGAAATTACAAAATCCGTGCCAGATGGCGCGGATATAAATGATTGAATTTCGTCAGTAATATGGGGAATTGTTTGAATTGTTTTACCCAAATAATCGCCATGACGTTCTTTGGATAAAACATTCCAATAAACACGGCCACCAGATATTGAATCATTACGGGTCATCTTTATCCCCAAAAATCTTTCGTAATACCCCAGATCCAGATCCGTTTCGTATCCATCATTTGTTACATATACTTCACCATGTTGAAAAGGCGACATAGTGCCGGGATCGATATTCAAATATGGGTCGAATTTGCGTGAATGGACGGTATACCCGCGTGATTGCAATAATGCGCCAATTGATGCTGCTGCGACGCCTTTGCCCAGTGACGATACGACACCGCCGGTTATAAAAACATATTTTGTTGTCGTTGGGGATTTGTCCATAAGTTTTCTCCTTATGGGCTTGCATTATACGAAAAATACGAAAAATGGTCAAGCGCCTAATTTAAGGCAATTTTGGATTTACAGATGTTTTTATGATTTCGTCTGAATTATCACGGTCTGAAATTTTTTGTCTGCGGATTTTCCCGCATTTTTCACATTTATGAATTATAACCATTGAACCACTGCATGTTTCAATACCAATTGGTCGCATCATGCCCATGCATGTACTGGCACGATCGCCTGGGTTTATATCAACATCGCGCGACCACAAACATTTAGGGCAATGGTTTGTATAACCATCGCCCTTGACATATTCCCCGCAATGCAGGCATGTGAAATCTTCAATAGTGCGGGTAAATTTCTTCACAGACCTAACGCGTTTCTGTACATTTGGGTCAATTCGTCAGTTTCGCTGAGTTCATCTGGGTCCAATTTGCGTAAACGAATCATAGATCTGATGTATCTTGGGTCATAACCAGATGATTTTGCTTCGGTCAAAATTTCTTTAATATCAGCTGCAATTGCGGCTGCATCTTCGTTTAATTTTTCAATGCGCTCGATAATCGATATCAATTGTTTATTATCAATTGCGCCGTGGTTTTCTTGCTTCATTTGTTTTCTCCCTTGAAAAATGCTTTCCTATAATATACTATGACAGCCTAAAATCAAGGAAACAAAATGAAAAAACTTACAAAAATAACCGCATCTATCGGACCAAACAGCGAAAAGCCCGAAGTATTGCGGAAAATGATTGAAAATGGTGTAAATGTATGCCGATTGAACTTTTCGCATGATGTCGGCGACGCCCAAGGTAAAAAAATCGATTTGATTCGTGAATTATCGAAAGAAATGAAGACTCCGGTTGCTGTTTTAGCCGATTTACAGGGTCCAAAACACAGAATTGGTGATTTTAAAACCGAAGATCATTACCCATTAAAAGCAGGCCAAGAATTTGTGCTAGATAACAGCCCAGAACGTGGCGATTCTTCGCGCGTTTATTTACCAGATATGGATGTTTTAAAATCCTTAAAGAATGGCGATCGCGTTTTATTAAACGATGGTAAAATCGAATTAGAAGTTACAAATGCAGAAGTTACTCGCGTTGTAACCAAAGTGATTCGTGGAACAGAAATTTGGTCACGTCGCGGTTTTAATTTGCCTGATACAGAAATTGAAACATCTGTTTTGACACCAAAAGATCGTAATGATTTGGAATACGTTTTAACCAAAGATCCTGATTATGTCGCGATATCTTTTGTTCAAAGACCAGAAGATGTTGTAGAGGTTCGTGAATTTATTACAGCGCGTACAAAACGCCCAGTTAAAATAGTTTCAAAAATCGAACGTCCACAGGCATTGGAAAAGATAGAAGAAATTATTGAACAATCTGATGCAATTATGTTTGCTCGTGGTGATTTGGCTGTCGAAGTACCATTTGAACAATTGCCAGCACTGCAACGTCAAATTGTTCGTATATGTCGCAAAATGAACAAACCGATTATAATTGCAACACAAATGTTGGGTTCAATGGTTCACAGTGAATTCCCATTGCGTGCGGAAATTTCAGACGTTGCAAATGCTTCGTATTTGCGCGCTGATTCTACAATGACATCCGAAGAAACAACAATTGGTGACAGACCAGATCATGTTATTGAAACAATGGCCAAGATTTTAATCAATGCAGACGAAGACGGTGTACAAAATCCATATGATTGGTCACGTGCTGAAAATACACCACAAAATGATTGGTCACGCAGTGTTGCATCAATGTCTTATTTGAACAAAGCTGTTGCGATTGTTGTATTTGATTCCGACACTAAAAATTCTGTCGAAATTTCATGCCGTCGCCCGGATACACCGGTTATTTCTGTTTGTAACGAAGAGATAGTTGCAAATCAACTTGCACTGTCACGTGGTCTTTTCCCGATTTTTGATCCGGAAATGTTTTATAAACGTGATGCAACCGCAGCTGCAAAGAAATATGGTCTGAGTTCTGGCAAAATCGTTATTGTCGACAAAGAATCTATATCTTTGACAGACTTGTAAAAAGGCAAAAATTAAGTCCGCACATTCGTGCGGATTTTTTTATTTATTGACCAGGTGTATCGATTTTTTGTATCTTTTGGTTTGTGAAAATAAAATCCATTATCTTTGCCTTGTTATTTATGCCTTGTACATTGTATGCCGCCCAATATAATGCCGTTATTGTCGCGGATATGGATAGTGGTCGTGTTCTTTACCAAGAAAATTCGAATGATTTGAATTACCCAGCGTCACTTACAAAAATCATGACGCTTTATTTAACTTTTGATGCGCTGGAACATGGGCGACTTCGTATTGATCACAATCTTATTGTTTCAAAAGCCGCATCAGATGCAAAACCTGTTAAACTTGGGCTTTCTGCGGGCAGCAAGATATCGGTTGATAACGCGATAAAAGCAGTCGCAGTACATTCTGCAAACGATGTCGCACGCGTATTGGCCGAAAATTTGACAGGGGACGAAGGTGATTTTGCAAGTTTAATGACACGTGTGGCAAAAGAAATTGGACTTTCGAGAACTAATTTTGAAAATTCATCTGGATTGCCAGATGATGACCATTTATCAAGTGCACGTGATATTGCGTTGATGTCCATGGCAGTTTATAAACATTTTCCACAATATTGGCGTTACTTTTCAGTGAAGAGTTTTACATTTGCTGGAAAAACGTATTCAAATACAAATACCCTCTTGGGGAGTTATCCTGGTTGTGATGGAATGAAAACAGGTTTTACAAATCGTTCGCGTTATTCTTTGGTTGCGACTGCACGTCGTGGTGGTCGGCATATTATGTCTGTCGTTTTGGGTGCTCAAACAAAACAGATAAGAACAGAAATTTCACGTAAAATGCTTGATCGTGGGTTTGCTACACTTGGAATTAAAGAAGACTTGATTGTTGATATTTCTCCGTCCGAAAGTGAATTTGAAGGTGAGGATGAAAATTATTATCAATCAGGTGAAGATGTTGAAATTGTAAAATCTGTACCAGTAAAATCAGTTTCTGAACCCAAAGTAAAAAGTTACGTTGCAAAGGGGAATTCGGGTATTCAGTTTGGTGCTTTCAGCAGTAAAAATGCTGCAGAATCCCAACAATCTAAAATAAAATCATTATTTGGTGTTACAACGTATCTTGAAAAACATAACGGAATGTGGCGTGTCCGTGTTCAAGGAATCACAGAAACCAAGGCCCAGGGGATAAAATCGAAATGTGCTGGTGCTGGAATAGAGTGTTATATATTTCATTAAATGAATAATAAAATTGAAAAACTTATTAAACAATTTGCAAAACTGCCGCGTGTAGGCGGACGTGCGGCCCAGCGTATAGTTTTGGCTTTGTTGCAAGATAAAACAGGGCGTGCGATTCAGCTAGCAGATTCTTTGAAATTTGTTTCAGAATCAATTTCACCATGTAAAATTTGTGGCGTTTTAACCGATGAAGATGTATGTGAATATTGCCGTAATGCAGAACGTAAAAATGGCCAGCTTTGCATTGTTCGTGATTTATCAGATGTTTGGACACTTGAAAAATCTTCTGTGTTCGGTGGCAGATATCATGTAATTGGTGGTTTGTTATCTGGGGTAAGTGGCATAACACCAGATGATTTGAATGTTTCAAATTTATCAAAGCGAATTAAAGATGAAAATATTACAGAAATAATTTTTGCATTGCCGAATACGATTGAAGGTAAAACGACACAGCATTTTATAATGGCTGGAATTGATGATAAAATTTCGTTTTCAGAATTAGCATCTGGTGTGCCATTGGGTGGAGATTTGGATTACATAGATGATGGCACACTCAGTATTGCTTTTGGTGGACGTAAAAAAATATGAAATCTGATATAAATT
>CAZNTZ010000011.1:0-25447 GCA_964576135.1 uncultured Muribaculaceae bacterium
AATCCTTGGAATCCACGATTACCTTGGTAACCCATGTCACCCATATATCCTTGTGGTCCTTGAACACCAGCTGTACCTTGAACACCCTGATATCCACGGCTACCTTGGTATCCTAAATCTCCCATATATCCTTGTGAACCTTGGGCACCAGCAGTTCCTTGGAATCCTTGGAATCCACGGTCGCCCTGGAAACCACGATCACCCTGTGCAGCGGTCGCCCCATCTGCACCTTGGAATCCGCGATTACCTTGTAAACCTTGGGAACCGGCTGTGCCTTGTGCGCCAACCGAACCCTGGAGACCAGTTAATCCGATTGCACCTTGAACACCTTGGGTGCCTTGAAATCCTTGGAATCCGCGATCACCCTGTGCAGCAGTTGCCCCATCCGCACCTTGAAATCCACGACTTCCTTGTAAACCTTGATAACCAATTGAACCTTGTGTACCTTGTGTGCCAGCAGTTCCTTGGAACCCCTGAAATCCTTGGAATCCACGATTACCTTGTGTTCCCTGGGCACCAGTAACAAGATTTAATTGATCAATTTCTTCTTTGCTGTAAACTTGTGATTTTGTATAAACATCTGCTGCATTAGATTTAGTTGAATCCAATGAATCGATACGATTATCAAGTCTGTCTTCTGCTGCGTTAAGTTGTCCTGTTGTTGCATAATCATATTGACCAGATGGACCAGTCGGACCAGGATTGTTATTTCCGTTTGTTTTTATTTTTGAAAGACTAACACCTGGACCAGGCATAACAACCAAACGTGAATTACTCGCAGAAGTTGCAACTGTTGCCGTATCATTTGTTGCAGTACGTGCGTGTGACGAATCGACTGTGAATGATTTAATTGTAGCGGTTGCTGCGCAAGCGGCATCTATACCTGCTATTAATGCAATAAAACTCGAAAGAACTCTTTTATCCATTAAGTTTTTTTTTAATTTTCACCTTATGCATTGAATCTTATCACAAAATATTTGTATCGCACAAGAGCAAAAATCACTTGCCCTGATAAAATGATGTAGATATAATGAAACAGTTAGTATAAAGAGAGTATGTTTGAAAAAATCTATTATTAACTTTATATTTTTTTCTTTATTACCAGCAACATCATTCGCTGGTCAAATCGCAAACGTAAAATACACACATGATTATATTACCCAAGCAACTGGTATAACTGTCACAAAGAATGCGGGCGCATCAGATACGTCTCCTGTTAATATGTCTTACCTGTTGACTGCAATTGATGCTGCTAATAATCCAACAAGATCTACTTATTCTCTCAGCACTACTTATCGCAGTGGTGGTTCGGCAACAACTAATGCTGTTGATACAGACACTGTTATAAATGGTATTGCAACATTATATAATTGCAAAGGTCCAGGTGGATACAAAAGTGGAACAAAATGTTTAATATGTCCCAAAGATTATTATTGCCCTTCTGGATCTGAATTATCAATTTCATGCAGCACTGTTGGAACTGGATATATTACAGATTCCACAGGCTCCAGTCTTTCAAGCCAATGTCATGCATCGGTACCATCATTTAGATTTGTAATAAGCACTGCGAGTTCTATAAGCTATTCATTAAAAGTTGGATCAACCGGAACATGTAATTTCCAAGTAAACTGGGGTGATGGAAATAGCAATTCGTATACAACTTGCGGAAATAAAACTCACTTATATTCTGCTTCAAACCAAGAATATACAATTAGTGTATCGGGATCGGTTTACGCTAATACTTCCTCTACGAGCAGTGGTTACAGTGCAGCTTTGCTTAATTTTACAAACGATACCGCTGTAAGAAGAGTACTTTCTGATTATATGTATATATTTCCAAACTATGACCTGAGTGCTTTGACCATAAGTGGTTCAAAAAATTATTTTATGTCCCAGTTATTTTATGGTGCCACAGGGTTTACAAGTTTGTCAGACGATTTTCTATCAGGCACTATTGGAACACCGGGTACTTATTTCTTAGCAAATGCATTTACAGGACTTACTAACCTAACCAGTTTACCTACAAACTTTTTATCCGGAGTAACAGGATCACAAGGAAATTATTTCTTACAATCAGCATTTCTTTCTACTGGTTTAACAAGTTTACCAGCAAACTTTTTATCTGGAATTTCTGGATCTCAAGGATCTTACTTTTTATACACAGCTTTTCAAAATACAAAACTCACAAGTTTACCGACTAATTTTTTATCAAATATCTCTGGAACCCAAGGTGATTATTTTATGACCGGGGCATTTTTGGGCAACACAACTTTGACTGGTGATTTTCCTAGTAATTTCTTATCTGGGATAACAGGTTCTCAGGGAAGAAATTTCTTGTCACAAACTTTCCAAAATACTCGTCTAAATAATTTACCAAGCAATTTCTTATCAGGTATCACAGGTGTCCAAGGACAATCATTTATGTCTCAGACATTTAGTGGTTGCACGACATTAACAAGTTTACCGAGCAATTTTCTTTCAGGTATAACAGGTGTCCAATTAACTTATTTCCTGGACAGAACTTTTTCAGGAACAAGTTTAACAAGCACACCTGATAATTTCTTGGGATTTGTTACAGGTTCACAAGGTTCTTATTTCATGAGCTCTACATTTCAAAACGTTACAACTTTAACGAAACTATCTTTAGGATCATGGGCTGTTTCAACCCCATTAAGCAGCGACTCATCTTCTTTCTTTGTTGGCACATTATCAAATGCTGGAAATTCAACAACACCAATGCAGATTTGGTTTTGGTGGAAAGATTATGCACTAGCACCAGATAACACATCAATGTCACTAGCGGACGCTAATGTTGCACAGATACATGTTCCTGCGAACTTACTTTCAATTTATCGTGCAACTACAAAATGGTCAACAATTACGGATGCTAAATTCACACCAATTTTATGCAGTGATATAACAACTGCACAAATAGCAAAATTCGGTGCTGTACCTTCTAATTATTGTTGTACAGATAATGCAACGACTTGCACACTGTATAATGGTTCTAATTATACTTGGTAATTTGTAATTATTTTCAGCTTGATGTAATAAAATTTAAAAACATCTTGATTTAACTGCCACATATTTATAATATCGTCGATATATTTTATATGAGAGTGTCTTGAACAAGTCTGTTATTAACTTTATATTTTTTTCTTTATTACCAGCAACATCATTCGCTGGTCAAATCGCAAACGTAAAATACACACATGATTATATTACCCAAGCAACTGGTATAACTGTCACAAAGAATGCGGGCGCATCAGATACGTCTCCTGTTAATATGTCTTACCTGTTGACTGCAATTGATGCTGCTAATAATCCAACAAGATCTACTTATTCTCTCAGCACTACTTATCGCAGTGGTGGTTCGGCAACAACTAATGCTGTTGATACAGACACTGTTATAAATGGTATTGCAACATTATATAATTGCAAAGGTCCAGGTGGATACAAAAGTGGAACAAAATGTTTAATATGTCCCAAAGATTATTATTGCCCTTCTGGATCTGAATTATCAATTTCATGCAGCACTGTTGGAACTGGATATATTACAGATTCCACAGGCTCCAGTCTTTCAAGCCAATGTCATGCATCGGTACCTCCATTCAGCGTTTTGGTAAATTCAGGAACTGAATCTTCATTTACTGTACCAGTCATAACTGGCGGAACTTCGTATAATTATGTTGTGTATTGGGGCGATGGAACCAGTAATTCTTACACAACTGGAGGAAACAAAACACACACTTACCCCGCCGCAAATACAGATTATACAATAAATATTTCTGGAACTCTTTACGATAATGCAGCCGGAAGCAGCACAAAAAACGCTGCATTGATACGCTTTGATGGGTATACAACAAATAATAATATTAAAAAAACCAAACAAATTCTTTCTGATTATATGAATTTGTTTCCAGGTTCTGACACCAGTGCATTATCCATTACAGGCGCAAAAGATTACTTTATGTATCAAATGTTTTACGCTAATTCTAATTTCTTGTCAATTTCTGATGATTTCTTATCAGGATTTACCGGAACGCCTGGTTCGTATTTTCTGTATAGTACTTTTTACCAAAGTGGCTTATCTGCAATACCAACTAACTTTTTATCCGGAATAACCGGGGCTCAAAAGGACTATTTTTTATATTACACCTTTTATGCTTGTGCAAACATAACTTCAATACCATCAAATTTCTTGTCAGGTGTAACAGGGTCCCAAGGAAACTACTTTTTAGTAGAAACTTTCGAAAATACAAACATAACAACTATACCGAGCAATTTTCTGTCGGGATTAACCGGGGCCCAAGGGACACGTTTTATGAATGGAACATTTATTGGGACAAAGTTAACTTCAACTCCTGATAACTTTTTACCTTTCGTAACTGGAACACAATCCGCTGATTTTATGATGGCTACATTCGGTTGGTCTATCACTACATTGACAAAAGTATCTTTGGGTTCACACGCAATTACACCACCGACTGGTTCAAGTGCTTTTTCGTATACTTTTTCTGGTGCTGGAAATTCTACAACACCTATGCAAGTATGGCTTTGGTGGAAAGATTCTGCATTATCTGGTATGAGCAGTAATTCCATGGCATTGACAAACAATAATGTATCGCAAATTCATGTACCTGCAAATCTTGTAACTACGTATCGTAATTCAACAATATGGTCAAATATTACCGATGCAAAATTCACACCAATTTTATGCAGTGATATAACAACTACCCAGATTTCAAAATTTGGTGCTGTGCCTTCTAATTATTGCTGTACAGATAATGCAACAACTTGCACTCTTTACAATGGTTCAAATTATACTTGGTAATTGACCACAGTTTCAATTTATGAGATAATGCGCGGGTGATTAAATCAATGAGATTTTTGCGCGCAAATTTAGATATCCCATTATTCTTGGGACTTATAACAATTTATTTTCTGATTATGAAATTCGTAATTGGAATGCCGGTTTCCAATCTGGATTTTATCGGATGCTTTGTAAATTTAATCAGCGTATTATTAATGAAACGCGAAAATGTGCTTGGATTCGTATTTGGAATTTTAGCAGGTATAATTTTAATAATTTATTATGGATCACTCGGATTATCAGGACAAATTTTAATACGCAGTTTTTATATCGCACTAAATATTATCAGTATATATTTCTGGTTGAAACGTGATTGTAATGGAAACAGAATATCTCCGTCTTTTATGAAATGGTGGCTTCGCATAGTTTTTATTCTTGGATTGATAAGTATTGTGACAGTATCAACCCCATTTGGGATTATCGCCGCTTTGGATTTTACATCAGTATACCTGTCAATATCCGGCAGTATAGTAATTGCAAAAAAGAAAATCGAAGGTTGGCTGATTTGGATTCTGGCTGACAGTGTGAATATATTATTATTTACATTATCTGGTGCTTATATGTCTGCATTTCGTGAGGTAATATCGCTTTCTAACGAAGTACTTGCTGCAAAGCAATGGTTCAAGAAAATTATAAAAAAATAATTATTGTAATTTCATTATCTTAAAACCAAGAAAATAAACATTGTGTTGATTGACTTTGATTATATTAAAGCCCATAAATTTTATATTATGATTGTGATAAACTTTTCTTTTTATTGCCAGTGTTTCATGTTTTGATAACCCAGTGTGCTTTACTTTTGATAAAAAATCGTTTGCCAATTTGTATATGGTCGCGACATCTTTAGCAGAAGCACCAGGTTGACACAAAGCATCATTTAACATACATTTGAAACAAGTCCAATAAAGATCAAATTTGTCATTATATATTCCGTTTTTATTCATAAAATCATATAACCATATTGCGCCACTTATATAATCATGATATCTATTTAACTTACCATCAAAAGCTTTGCCTGTAATACTTTTCGAATGTCTTTTATAAATATATAAAAATTCATTTATATAAAATATATTTTTGCATAATAAACTGTATGCGAACCAAAATGGGATATCTTCGTAATACAATCCTGTTGGAAATTGTAAATTATATCTTTCTATTAAATCACGGCGATAAATTTTATCCCATGCCATAAAATGTGTAGAAACAATTGTACTATCTGTAACTGGTTGCAGACCTGACAGAGGCAAATTCCATTCTTCAAAACCTTTGGCTAATGAAAAATCATCGCTATAAATTACCTTTGTGGAACATACGGCGCAATCTTTGGATATTTCGATACCATTCAGCATCTTTGCAAACGTTTCTGGTTTTAATTCATCATCAGAGTCGCAGAACATAATATATTTTGCAGATGAATTCTCAATACCAATATTTCTGGAAAAAGAAACACCGCTATTTTTTTCATTATTGATTATTTTTATTCTTTTATCTTTTGCAGCGTATTGTCGAAGTATCGTAAGCGAGTCATCATTTGAACAATCATTTACACATATACATTCCCAACCATCAAAATTCTGATTAATTATACTGTCTAAACAATCGGACAAAAAATCTTCTGAATTATAAACAGGAACTATGACAGAGATTTTTGGTACATCAACATTCATTTTTTATTTACTTTCAACAGATATTTAATTCAAAAATACTTAATTAAATATTTTGTTTATTCTAGGTAAACAAATATATAAATTCAACATTAAAAATACAGATTCTTAATGTTGAATTTATATACTTACATACTTATTACAATTGCTTTGTCAAAAATTATGCTATTTCTGTTATTACACAAAGATTGATATTTATCCCAACATTCTGAACAGTTTGTTTTATGACAAAAAACATTAAAATTATTATCTATTTTGTATATATTTCCAGATTTTATACACCATTCTAATGTTTTTGCTACGGCTGCATGACGATGCGGACGTTTCATTGCTATATCACTTAAAATAAAATCTGCTTCTTCGCTAATTGGGCAAGGTGCCACAATACAATCAATAGAATCTGGATCTCTGCCTTCTAGACATTTTGTGCAATTATCACAGTTTTTATTTTGATCAATTCTGAGTTCATTACCAAGCAGTTTAACCATAAATTGATCAGGTGATAAATTTTTATCATTTTTAATAAATTCCATAACTATTCCCTTTTTTATATTTATAAACTTTATATTAAAACATTAATTAACGTGTCAAAGCACCACTTGCCAACAATTTTTGTACTTCGGATATTTTTGTCTGATATTCAGTTATTGAATCACTGTTTGAAACACATGCGTGGGCTAAATCATGACAATCGTTTTCATGTTCAGCACGGTTTCTGATAAAATATCCACGTTCATTTGCTTCTTGTTCTTCTTGGGTTAATTTTTTCCAATCTTCGTCCCAATATAATAATTGTTGATTCAATTGTTTGATATTTAATTCCCATTCCTCTATTTTTGTATTTGCAGTCTTTTCATCAAATATATTTGTATTTATCATATATATTTGTTCTTTGGTTATCTTTTTTTCGTTTATCAATTTCCAACGTTTAACTATTTTTAATAAATGTTCATCCAGATTACCGCCATTGCGCCAACCATTTTTCGGACCAAAGAATTCTATCTGATCTGCTTGTGATTCCCCGCTCAGATACCCACCAGTATCAGGCCCCATGATTGGACTTACAAAGCATACGTTTTTCAAACCCTTTAAACGCAAAGTTATAATTGTTCCAACATTTGATATTTTTTCAACTGTGTCTCTCGGATTTATGTCTGATTGGTTTTTAATATCATAAACTCTGAACGTAAGACCATGATCAGGCGCGCCAAAGCCATTCAAACTTTCGGCAAAGAAAGGTGTTCCGTTGAAATCGCGATAAATATAGCCACCAGTTCCTGTAAAACTTTTTGCATAAACAGGTGTTTTTCTAAGTTCTTCTAAGGTCCACGTATATTTTCTAGACATTTGAATCCTTTTTAATACAAGCGTATGCTAGTACAAAATAATAAACTGTCAATACATTTATAAATAAATCAAAAGTTATTTTATAAAAAAATAAGCGTCGAAATAGACGCTTATTATGAATTCTGGCTCGCTCTAGCGGACGAACTTAGAACAAAATACCGCAAAGAAATCTTAACTTTGAATTTACCACGAATATTAACTATTTCACAAATATGAAGATAAACTTTAGATATGGCTAGTTTCACTTCTTATTTGAAACAGATACATTCCGATTTTGATTTTTTGTTTCCTTGTTCGTCATTGAAATCACGCCACTTATTAAAATCTATACGATATTCGTTAGATTTTTTGCAAGATTCAATAGTTTCATATTTATCAGCGGCCCAACTGCGGGGAAGAGTATTGTTATCGGCCGTTCCATTCAATGTAATTATTGTCAACAATAGTAAGCAGTTCATTTTTGCTCCTTATTTTTTCTAATTCACAAAACAAATTATAAACACATAAATGTATCAATTAACTTTTTGTTTTTTTATTCTGTTGTTTTTTTTCTTTTTTTAAAATAAGTTTTGATAATTCATTTGCTTCCTTAATTGTTTTACAGTCATGACACTCTTCAGGATAATTAATAATAATCCAAGCCTTTTTAATGCTTTTATGCTTGATAGCTGTTAACATAAACACTCCCAAAAACATTCCGAATATTACAGAACCTGTTATTATGATATATTTTGTGTGCGTATCCTCGGAATCAACAAAAAATAGATTATATACTAATAATGGGATTAGTATTGTTGGCAAAAGAAAGATTATTGCACCAAGTGTAAATTTTACTAAAATTACGATTAAATGTAAAATACCTTCTATCAAACTATTTAGGCTTATCTTATAAAGGTGAAGAACTATGAGAATTAAGCATATAGTTATTATCAAAATCATTCAACTACCCCTTTTGTCCCAAATCTAGTATACTAGGGCCTAATTTGTAAATAAAAAATAATTATCCAGCGCGGCAGGTGATTTTGTGTTGATTGCAGGAAATTATGAAAAAAGATTAGAACTCGTAGAAACCACAGAAAACCTGGATTTCATGGAATTAAAAGAATAAACCCAAAATATAGAGAAGAATCTTTAGAACTCTGGAGATAAAACGTGGGAGGCTATGGAATTCTTGGACTTTTTCGTATTAAACGATTAAAAAAAGCACCATTCTGGTGCTTTTTTAATTCTGGCTCGGGATGCTGGACTCGAACCAGCGACATACGGATTAACAGTCCGTTGTTCTACCGACTGAACTAATCCCGAACAAACTGAATAATATAGCCATGGTTTTCACCAAGGCTTCGCCATATTAAACCAAGATTTACTCTTTTTCAAGTCTTTTTTACTTTTCACCTTTATGCTATAATAATTACATGAATTTTGCGCGCGGTATACTATTTTCATGTATTTTTGCTTTGACTGTTGGAACGGTCTGGGCTGTTGATTTTCCGACCGCACAAACAAATCCAACTATAAATTCTGCTAATTTTCCAGGTAACAACAGCACAGAAAAAAACACAAAATTATCAGCACAACAATTTCCGAAAACTGTATCAGATTTGACATTTATTGAACGTAACGAAAATCTGACGGTCGGATATTCAATGTGGGGACCAGAATTTGATACACATGGAAAATGCATAAAAAACTGTCCCTATGCCGGAATAACAATCGAAGATGATCGTGCAAATTTAGAGCGCAATACCAGAATTGCCCAAGCAATTTTGGCCAAGTTACAAGCCGAAGCTGCTGCAAATGATCAATTGATTTCAGAACAAAGATATTGGTTCAGCAGTGACGAATTAAAACACATGCTGCCAACAGGTGTTCCTTTGCTTGGGAAATTATCTGTTGCATCCAGATTTAACGATGTCAGAACAATCGAAGGAGAAATAAATGTTCATCGTGGAATTGATTTTTCCTGTGCTGTGGGGACACCAGTATTTGCAACAGGTGACGGCGTTGTAGAACGTGTATTCAGCGATAAAATCAGTGGAAACGCGGTTCGTATAAAACATATAAATGGCTTTATTTCTGGTTATGCACATCTGAGTAAAATTTTGGTTAAAGACAAAGATAAGATTACTGCTGGACAAATGATAGGACTGTCCGGAAACACAGGACGTTCGACCGGTCCGCATTTGCATTATTGCATATCAAATAGCAATATTATTTCATCCGCCAATGACGGTGACAAATGGATTGACCCAGAATTAATTCATGGAAAGTTTTAGTTGAAAATTAAAATTTCTGGTGTAACCTGTGGCCAACGGAAAGGCGGAAATGGAAACCACAGCATTAAATTTTACCCCCCAGAATTTACCAACAAATCTAGAGGCAGAACAGGCAGTCTTGGCCGCGATTTTGATGAATAATCGCAGTTTGGAAAAAATTTCCGAATTCTTAAAACCTGATCATTTCACACATCCTGCACACAAAGAAATTTTTCGTCTGGCAGATCGTCAATTTGCTGCTGGGATACCTTTTGATAAAATTACCGCGCGAAATTATCTGGCGCAATCGGGTGCTTTGGAATCGGTGGGTGGTACAGATTATTTAGACCAATTGGCCGGTGCGGGTGCAACAGTTGTAAATATTGAACATTATGGTCGCATGGTTTACGAAAACTTTATGCGCCGCGAATTAATTAATATCGGAAAAAATATAACTGATTCAGCATTTGTCGAAGATTTAGAAATGCCTGTTGATAAACAAATTGAATCTGCAGAACAAAAATTATTTGATTTAGGTGTATCTGGAACCGCAGACAAAGGCGTGATGGCAATTGCAGACGCGTTAAAGTCCGCCATGGCAGAGGCAGAGATAGCATATAAATCAGATGGCGGATTGTCCGGTTTAACAACTGGTCTGCGCGATTTAGATAAACAAGTTGGTGGTCTGCACAAATCAGATTTAATAATCATTGCTGGTCGTCCTGGTATGGGAAAAACAACAATTGCAATGAACATTGCATTTAATGCTGCACGCGAAATTTACGAGGGGCGTGTTGATAAAAAGAATGCTGGTGCAGTCGTATTTTTCAGTCTTGAAATGTCTTCATCACAATTGGCGGCGCGCGTACTTTCCAGCCAAGCAGAAATCCCAAGTGATTCAATGCGCAAAGGAACAATAAGTGACGCAGAATTTATGAAATTGTCACAAAGCACAGATTATTTATCAAATGTTCCATTATTTATAGACGATACTCCAGGCATGTCTGTTCCAATGATGCGCGCACGCGCGCGACGTCTTCATCGTAAAAATGGTGGGCTTGCATTGATTGTAATTGACTATGTCCAGTTGATGACCGGTGCGGGGGGACGTAAATCTGATAATCGCGTCCAAGAACTTTCTGAAATTACCCGCGGTCTTAAAATGCTGGCCAAAGAATTAGAAGTTCCTGTTATTGCACTGTCACAGTTGTCGCGTAATGTTGAATCCAAAGATCGCAGTGATAAACGCCCACAATTATCAGATTTACGTGATTCTGGTTCTATTGAACAGGACGCTGATATAGTTATGTTCACATACCGTGAAGAATATTATTTACAAGGTCGCGACCCATTGGAAAAATTGGGTGGCGGGCACGGTGAAATGGCCAGACAAAAAGAACACGATAATTGGATTCAAAGACTCGCATCGGTGCGCGGCAAAGGTGAATTGATAATTGGAAAGCAAAGACACGGACCAACAGGTTCGATTCTGCTGAAATATCAACCAGAATTCAGTTTGTTCAGCGATCTTGACGAAGGTTATAATGCACCACCAAATGAAATGTCTCGGAGCAGTGGAAATTATGGTCATACCGTCACACCACACCATTCTAATTCACAGCCAGAACAAAGTATGATTGACGCTTCCGATATACCTGATGATTTGTAAATAAAAAAATCCGCCAATTGGCGGATTTTTTTATCAGCGCCCTTCTGGTAGATATTTCACAAGGTCTAATATATCTGAACCAGTTGCTTCGAGTATTTTTGCAATACTTTGCGTATTTGGCCATCTGGCTTGACCTTCACGGGAATATCTTTTGCTTTTATTAAAAGTTGTGGCGTCCAGACCACTCATTTTTGCAAGTCCTGAACAAGACATGTGTTTATCATTCGCGAATTGTTCTATGGCGCCCCATACTTCGTTATGTGTCATATCTTCTCTCCTTCAGTTATGACTAACATTATATTCCTAAGACTATATTCTAATAATAATTGAATATTCAAAAATAGTCAATTATTATTTACAAGATTATATTCTTAAAAAAATTTGTTTTTTATGTTCTTACACAAAAAAACTTGCTTTTTAGAAATAACTGTTAAAAATAAGAATTATGATAAAAATTCCTGAACTGTTAGCACCCGCCGGAACTTTGGATGGTTTAAAAACAGCAATTATTTACGGAGCAGACGCTGTATACGCTGGTATTCCCGGCTTTTCTATGCGTGCACGTGCAAAAATAACAGTTGATGAAATGAAGCAGGGAATTGAATTTGCACACGAACGTGGAAAAAAAGTTTATTTGGCTTTCAATTTATTTGCACATGACAGAGATTATAAAAATCTGCCAAAAGTGCGTGAAACAGTTGAACTCTTAAACCCAGATGCTTTAATAGTCGCAGATCCAGGTATATTGATGTGGGTGCGTGAAAACTTTCCAAAAATGCCAATTCATGTTTCAACCCAGGCAAATATATGTTCGGCAAATACTGTTAAATTCTGGCAAAATGCCGGGGCAGAATTATGTGTACTTGCCCGCGAAGTATCACATGATGAATTCAAAAATATACGAACCGAATGCCCAGATGTAAAACTTGAAATATTTATTCATGGTGCAATGTGTATGAGTTATTCTGGCAGATGTCTAATGTCAAACTTTGTAACCGGACGACCTGCAAATCGTGGCGCTTGTGCACAATTATGCAGATGGAAATACGATGTTGTTTTGCGCGAAAAAGAATCTGGATTGGAAATGGGTTTAGAGGAAGATGAACGCGGTGCGTACATTATGAATTCCAAAGATCTGTGTTTAATGCCTGTATTAAAACAAGTTCTGGAATCTGGTGCAGACTCGTTAAAAATAGAAGGACGTAATCGCAGCGAATATTATGTAGGTTCTGTCGTGCGTGCTTATCGTAATGCCATCGACACTTGGGCAAAAGATCCTGATAATTTTGACCCTGCACAATTTATGGATGACTTAGAAGTTCTGGAATCACGAGGATACACAACTGCTTTCTTTGATGGAAATCTTGGACATGATGCACACAATTATAACAAAAGCGGTTCAACTTCAGATTATCAAGCAGCAGGTGTAATTACAAATATCACAGATAATTATGCAGTCTTGGAATTACGTAATGAAATTAAGGCTGGAGATATTTTAACATTTATTTTACCAAACGATAAAAATGGAATTTCCGTAAAGTTAGATAAAATTATAAATGATAAAGATTCAGCAGAATTGCCAAAAATGTCCGCAGGTCAAAAAAACTCTCTGCGTGTACCATTGAATTTATTTAATAAAGATGAAATTAAAAAATTACAGCTGCTGATTTTGGCATATAAAAAGAAATAAAAAACTGGTGCCGATTGCGAGATTCGAACTTGCGACCCCCTCATTACGAATGAGGTGCTCTACCAGCTGAGCTAAATCGGCATATGATTCAGTGCCGCGATTATAACCGATTTCCGCTGTAATTCAAGATTTTTTTAATTAAGTTCATATATAACAAAAACTTTATACTTGATTTGAACATCGGTTTGTGATATACTTGTATCAAGAAGAGCAAGATAGAATTCGCCGCCAGTTATGTCGGTTTTATTATTTTTTGCCTATAAATATGTCCCTACAAATTTTGTGGGGATTTTTTTATCAGAAAAGGCCGACAATGGAAATCACAATCATAAAAAATGACAATGATGAAAAAATTACCGCGTACAAATTGGCGCGGATTATTTTTGCCGAAACCAAAGGCGTGTCATTACTCGCAGTCGAATCCATCGCCGCTATGATTCAAAACATTCATAAATCAAACAATACAGATTTTTCAGAAATTGCAAAAGATTCAAAAATTTTTGAATCTTTAAATAAAAAGTCAGAAAGACATAAATATTTATACGTTGACCCACAAGACAGAAAATTTCAAATGTGTTTAAGAGTTGTGCAACGAATGCTAAAAAATAGAATTAATGATTGTGTTATGGGTGCAACCCGATTTCATCGTGGCGATGTATTTCCTAATTGGGCAACGTCACTTGGTTACGTTGCAGAAACAGAAGATTTATTCTTTTACATATAACAAAGGAAAATTTATGAAAATTAAAAAAATTATTGATGGTGGTTTTTTGATTGGTTACAGAACTTACTTGGTTTCAATAATTGGAATTTTATCTGCGGTTGGAACATATCTGTCCGGAGACTTAAATATATTTGAAATGCTGAACGCTATTTTTCCACTCGCCGGGATTTATTTTTTACGTAAATCTAAAGATAAACAAACAAAAAGGATAAAAAATGGATATTCCAAAAAAGTTTCAGAATAACGATGGTTCACTTAATTCTGAAATTTTATTAAAATCTTATTCCGAACTTGAAAAAAAAATGGGAAGTATGATTGCGATTCCATCAGAATCGGATGACGAATCAGCACGTGAAAAATTTAATCGTGCAATTGGTGTCCCAGAATCGGAATCAGAATATGTATCGCACCCATTATTTGATGACCAAGATGTACGCAAACGCTTTCTGGACGCGGGACTCAGCAAATCTCAGGCTGAAAAAGTTTTTGAAATCGCAAACGATTTATTAACACCAGTGTTATCAGATGTATTTTCATCAAAATACGAATCAGATGAAATAACTGAATTAAAAAACTTTTTTGGCACCGATGATAAAATGCAAACAGCGTTATCAGAGATAGAAAAGTTCGGAGAAAAGTTTTTACCATCAGATGTTTTTGAAAATCTTTCATCAAGCTCAACAGGTATAAAAAGTATTTATAGAATGATGCAATCAATGGATCCAGAAATAAATATCAACAGCAACACCTTGGAATCATTGACAGACGTATCATTACGCAAGATGATGCAAGATCCAAAATATTGGCGTGATCGTGATCCAGAATATATTCGTAAAATTGAAACTGGATTTAAAAAATTATACCAATGATTTTTTGAAAATTATTTAACGATTTTTATTTTTCTCTTTACTAAATTTTTTGTTTCACATATAATTGTGTCAAGGACAAAAAAATTTTGTTCTATACAAACAAAAAAAGAAGGAGAGAAAGAATGGCATTCGCATTCTTAAAATCTGCCCCGAAAAAAGCTGCAGCGAAACCAGCAGCAAAACCGGCGGCAAAAAAACCAGCCGCAAAGAAAGCACCAGCAAAAAAAGCTGTTGTTGCTAAAAAACCAATGGCTAAAAAACCAGTTGCTAAAAAAGCAGCAGTTAAAAAGCCAGTTGCTAAGAAAGCTCCGGCAAAAAAAGTTGTTAAAAAAGTTGCAAAATTGGCAGTAAAAGCTCCTGTTGCTAAAAAAGCAGTTGCTAAGAAACCAATGGCTAAAAAACCAGTTGCTAAAAAAGCAGCAGTTAAAAAGCCAGTTGCTAAGAAAGCTCCGGCAAAAAAAGTTGTTGCTAAAAAAGCTCCAGCTAAAAAGCCAGTTGCTAAGAAAGCTCCGGCAAAAAAACCGGTTGCTAAGAAAAAAGCAAAATAAAAAAATCCCGCAATTGCGGGATTTTTTAATAACTAAATTCAAATTCTGTTTTGCGGATAATCCCTGGACCCGCAATGTTTTTATTTTGGCGCGATATGTTGCAAAACCAAAAGTAAAAACCAAACCACGCCTGTAATTTCGCAGGCTTTTTTTTTAACCAAAGGGAAAACTTTATGTCTACATCAATAAACCAGGCCTTTGTAAAACAGTTCGAAGCTGATGTACATTTGGCTTATCAACAAATGGGTACGAAACTGCGTGGCAGTATTCGTTCCAAAGATGGTGTTATCGGTTCCAGCACAACTTTTCAAAAAGTTGGTAAAGGAACTGCAACCACAAAAACCCGTCACGATTTTGTTCCAGTAATGAATTTGAACCACACACCTGTGGAATGCACATTATTGGATTACTATGCCGGCGATTGGGTTGATGCTTTGGATGAACTCAAAACCAACATTGATGAACGCCAAGTTGTTGCAAGCGCCGGTGCATATGCACTTGGTCGCAAAACAGACGAACTGATCATAGGCGCAATGTCAAATTCAACAAATATCGTTGGTGATTACGAAGATGGACTGACCAAAGAAAAAATATTGGCTGCCGTTGAACAATTAAATTCAAACGATGTTCCTGATGATGGGCGCAGATTCGCAGTAGTCGGCGTTCGCCAATGGAATGAATTATTATCTTTGGATGAATTCATATCTGCTGAATATGTTGGTAAAGAAACCCCTATTGTTTCTGGGTTTGAAACAAAAAAGTGGTTGGGTGTGATCTGGGTTTTACATAACGGATTACCGATTTCAACTGTAAATCGCGATTGTTTTATGTATCACTCGTCCGCAATCGGACACGCATGTGGCCAAGATGTCAAAACCGACATCAGTTGGAACGGTGAACGTGCCGCACACTTTATTTGCAACAGCATGTCCCAAGGTGCAGTCTTGATTGATCAAGAAGGTATCGTAAAGCTTGCTTGCAAAGATGCTTAACTAAAAAAACCATCAGTTTGTTAATCAATGATTATTAATAATCAAAAGACTGACGACTGATGGTTAAAAAATACCAAATGGAGTTTTCAATGTCTTTTCAAAATAAAAATTTATCTGTGATTGCATATGCAAATGGATTTACACTTTGGCACTATGCCGCACGCGAAACATTATCAAACATGAGCACATCTGGGTATTTCGATAGCATCAAAACACTGATGAACATCGGGGATATAATAATAATAAACGGAATCGACGACACAAAAATTTTCAAAATCCATTCTGTCGAAGATTCAATCCAAATACAAACCACAGGAATTTAATATGCTGACAAAAATTGACCTTTGTAGCATTGCTTTACTTAAGCTGGGCGAACATCCAATCCAATCATTTACCGAAGATTCAGTTGCTGCTGGACTTGCACGTACTTTATATTCAACAATAATTGATTCACTGTTATCGTCACATCCTTGGAAATTTGCACAAAAACAATATGTCTTGACCAAAACAAATGAAAATAACTTTTTGATTCCATCAGAAGTTCTGAGGATTATAAATTGCGGTTCAATTGAATATGAAATTATTGGTAATCGAATTTTTGCAGAAACAAATTCATTAAAAATGACTGCAATTGTTCAAACAGGTGAAGAATTTTTCCCCAGTTATTTTTCACAATTGGCCGCTTCTAAACTGGCGATGGAATTTTGTATTCCACTGACAGGTGATCAAAATACTTTTCGAACATTTGCTGCATTAGTAGAAGCAGAAACAAGTGCTGCAAAATTAATAGACAGTTCGACAGCAAGTGGCAACGCAATTGGAAATTTTTCACTGATATCTGCGAGGTATTAAAAATGCCACATTTTCTTAAAACACAAAACTCGTTCGCATTGGGCGAAATATCCAGTGACTTTTTTGCACGTGGAGATTTAAAGGCAAGTGAATTGGGTCTGGCCAAACTTGAAAACATGGATGTAATGCCAAGCGGCGGAATTAGACGTCGAAATGGAACAAAAAGACTCGCAACATTATCGGGTGCAACTGTCTTGATTCCTTTTTCCGTCAGTCCAAATGATAACTTTCTTATCGCACTTGGAAATTTGAATATAAAAATATTACTTGAAACTGGCCAATTTTGGCAATCTTTGATTTCGCCATGGAATATAAATGAAATTTCCGAAGTTCAATACGCACAACGTTTTGGAACAATGATTTTTGTACATCCAAATCATAAACCCCAAGTCTTAAAAAAACTTAGCGATGGTTCATTTCAATTTTCAGATTTTGATTTTTCAGTCAACGATGATATGTCACGAAATGCACCTTTTATGAAATTTGATGACGCTTATGGAATAAAACTAAGTTTTGCAAGTAACAGCAATGGTAATAACTATGCAACGATTACCGCCAGTGCAATATTTTGGACATCAAGTAATGTTGGTGGTCGAATTTATGCAATCGGTAAACAATGGGTGATTTCACAATTTATAAGTTCTACACAAATTGTTGCTTATACAAATGGATCTTATACCCTGCCCGGTTATCCAATATCAGACTGGCGCGAAGCCGCTTTCAGCAATCGTCGTGGATGGCCAGCCAGTATAACATTTCATCAAGACAGATTGGTATTTGGCGGTGGAAATGGTTGGCCATGCGGTGTTTGGATGTCAAAAGTTGGTGATCATTATAATTTCAACGCGGGTACAGGTTTGGATGATGAAATGATATTCTTGACATTATTGTCGGATAAACAACAACAAATATATACCGTGATATCTGCTGATAATTTACAAATTTTAACATCTGCTGGTGAATGGGCAATTTCCAACAAACCATTAACACCATCTTCAATCGATATCAAACAACATACAGATGTAGGAAGTAAAATAGGAAAATATCTGAAACCACAAAAAATAGAAGGATCTACGTGCTTCATTACTCGGGGGATGAATGAAATTCGCGAATTGATATTGGATAACTTGTCTGAAACTTACAGTGCTACAAATCTTTGTGCATTGTCCGGACATCTTATGAATACACCTGTATCAATGGCATACAATGAAACAACTCGTCAATTATTCATAGTAATGCAAGACGGCGGCATGGCATATTTTATAAAAAATTCTGCTGTCGGTATTTCTGCGTGGGGAACTTATAAAACAGACGGTGCTTTCAAATCTGTTGCTGTATTAAATGATTCGGTTTACATAATTGCAGACCGCGCAGACGGCACATTCTTAGAAAAATTTGATGAATCAACCTTGCTTGATTCAGATAAATATGGATTTTCATACACAGCGGAAAGCATGCCTTTACTTGCCGCGCAACATTCACCAAACAAGCTGAGAATATATAAAGTATCGGCACGTGTTCAAAAATCAAAATATCTAAAATTTGTAATTGGTGGACATGATTATAACGCTTTGTCATCTGAAACTGAATTTTCTGGTGATGTAAGTGTGAACTTAATCGGAACTGAAAATTACACAATGGGACCAATATGGAAAATTTCTGGATCATTACAAATTCCATGCGAAATTTTATCTGTCACAGTTGATGGAAAATATGAAATATAAAAAATAAACGGAGAATAAAATGGGACAATTAGTATCTGATGTAACAGACATCTTGAACAACAAATCCGAAGAGAAATCGGTCAAATCACAACGAAAACAAATTTTAACTGATATTGCAAATGATGAAAAATCCAAAGCAAATCTGGTAAAAAAAGCCTTGGCCCGTCAACGTGCCGCCTATGGTGCATCTGGGATGACAGGCAAAGGAATGAGCGAAGAAGCAGTCCTTAAAAGACTTCGCAGTGAAACCGAAGAACCTTTTGATGATAAAAAAAGAGCGAATCTTTTAAAAATATCAAAACTTAAAAAACCGCACAGCAATTTGCTGAAATCATTATTGTCAAAATTTGATGACCTGATGGAGTAATTTAATATGCAAAAAATATCTTATATTGGTGATGGAATAACGAATCAATTCGCATTCTCTTTCGTTATTTTTCAACCATCTGATGTTTTTGTCATGCTGAATGAAAATTTATTATTGGTAAATGAATATTCGGTTGAACAAAATATTGAATCCATTGGTGGCACGGTAACATTATTAAATGTTCCAACAGAAAATGCAAAAATCGATATTTTCCGAAAGATAAGTTTATCAAGAATAATTGATTATCAGCCTCTTGCAAAAATAGAACCTGAAAATTTGAATGCAGATTTTTCATTTCTTATGGAATATATGCGTGATTTAGAAATTCAGGATGTTGATTTTGCAGAATGGAAAATTATACACAATAACGTTATAAACCTGATCAATTATACAAATGATTTAATCACAGATAAAATTGGTGGTGGCGCGGTTTTGGGAATTTATAACAACTTGATTGCTGTGTTACAAAATTCTTTGCCAAGATTAATAAATGATTATGGTTTAATTTCCGAATCAACAATTACTGAAAATACGGATGATTATGGAACTTTATAACAGTGCACTAAAATTTCTGGATACATGGAATAAAATAATTGATTTTGAAACACCTTATCATCATAAGAAAATTATAAGATTTTTAATAGATGTTTTAGAAAATCCGCCTCACAAAGCTTTGCTTACTGCATTCAGACATTCAGGAAAATCATCGGTAATTGGAATTTTCACTGCATGGATTTTATCGATAAAACCAAAAACAAGAATATTGATTTTATCTGCTGAATCAAATTTATCATCACGAATGGTTTCACATATAAAACATATTTTAGAAAATCATCCAGATTGTAATGAAATGTTGCCAAACATAAAAAAAGAATGGGGCAGCCATAAAATCACAATTTCACGGCCACTCGGTATCAGAGAACCTTCGGTTATATGCCAAGGTATTCATGGAAATATTACCGGACTTCGCAGTGATTTGATAATTTGTGATGATGTAGAAGTTCCAAATACTTGTAACACAGCAAAAAAAAGATCTGAACTTCGTGATCGGCTTCGAGAACTTGATTTTATATTATCACCAACAGGAATTATGATTTATATCGGAACTCCACATTGTATGGATACAATTTATAACAATGAAGATGTTTAATATTTTATTTAGAACTGCTGACAAAACCACGTAAACGTCCAAGTAATTCTTTGCCGCTGTCACCGAACATTGGTAAATAAGTTTCGTATTCTGGTAAATCTGCTTGAACACTTGCAAGTGAACGTTCCGTCAATTGTGTACCCAAGATATAATTAGCAAGATCCCATAATTCGTATGCACGTTGTGTTTGTGTAACTTGACGCCATTTTTCACTCAGCATATCATCATTTGACAAAGCAATGCGGATTCTTGTAATCCATTCTTCACCAAATTTTTTCACAACATTAGTTGACTTAACTTTTTCTAAATGGCTTGCATCTGGTTGAAAATCTGACAAAACAGAACGTAATTCTGATAATTCTTTGCTTGATAAATTTATAGTCGAAGAAATATATGCACTTTCCATTGCACCGCCATATGGCAGATTTTCACGCGCAATCGAATTCATAGGGGTTTTTCCACTGCGTAGCATTTCAATATGACGGATAAGTCTCATTCCATCTGGCATATCACGAAGTTCTGAAATAACACCTTCATCTGTTTCGGCAATAAAAACTGGATTAATAACAGACCACCCGCCAAAAATTACATGCGATTGGCGAAACAGATTCAGCATTCGTTGCGCTGTAAGTTTTATTTTTGATTTAGTTTCCATAACTCTCTCCGATGGTTAAAACTATTCCATAACTATCTGAACAACCTTGTGCAAAGTATTGTTAGTGTTGTTCAGTGGAATTTTTTCATCCGGATTAAACAGCTGTCCATATAATTTGCCTTTGGCGTCTTCTTTTACAAATACGATATGTGCATGTGTTTGAATATCATATTCTATTTTGTTGAAATCTTCATCAAAAGCGATTGCTAAATCCCCTGCCCCAGCAATAGATTCAGAATCAACAAACATATATGATTTTTCTGGAAATGCGCCACCCATACGACGAACATTTGGAATAACAGCATATACAGATGTACGACCCTCAAGCGATGATGGTGCAACAATCATTTTTTCATCAGACTTTTTGAAAATGATATTTTTATCGCCAGAAACACCAAAAATAGGAACTAATTTTTTACGTGCGGAATCATAAAGCTTTGCACCATAAAGGCTTGCTGACAAATCAATTCCTGACAAAGGACTGTTCGGGACAAGTACACTGCGAACCTTTGCTTCGGCCTTATCAATATGTTTATCAAGTGAACCAGACGCATGTAAATCTGCAATGTGTTTAAATAAACCTTCGACAGTTTTACCAAATGCTTTGGCTAATTGTTTTATTTCTTGATCATAAATATCGCGTTGACCGACTTCGATTTTATGATACACAGATAACGTCATCCCAGCGGCATCTGCAGCATCGGAAATAGTTTTATTCTGTGATTTACGAATATTGCGCAGCCCAGCACCGAATATTTTTAATCCGTTATCTTCGTTATCTTTCAAACGACGTTTCATTTCGCCTTGCCACTTATCGGCGATTTCGTCTGAATCTTTGATAAAAACGTCTGACAATTTGCACTCTAACAGATTACAAAGGTTAAGCAGCTGTTTTTGATTCATACAGCGAACACCTTTTTCAATCTTGGACATAGCAGACAATGACAAAGCGGCTTTCTTTGCCAAATCAGTCATTTTAATACCACGCGTCATGCGAATTTTACGAATATTATTTGGAAAAATGATTTCTTCCCAGGCCATAGCAAAAACCTTATGTTCAATAAACTTGACAAAATTTTAGAAAATTAAATCCAATAACGCAAGGAAAAAACATGATTAAAAAATCTGACTTAATCGCGGCGTCCAGAACAAAAACCATACCAAACGATTTAATACAAAATATGAATGACTATATTAACCGAATAAACATGTTTGAATCGCTTTGCAATTTGCCAATTTTACATACCAGTTTTTATAGATCTGCAAACGATCAAATCGAAATTTATAAATCTCGCGGAATAAATAATCCCCCAATGCAAAGCCAGCATATGTATTGTCGCGCCGGCGATATTGCAGATAATAACGGTAAATTAAAACAATGGATTATAAATAATATTTGGGCACTTAAACAATGCGGATTTTGGTGCGAAGATTTCAAAGCGACGCCGACTTGGGTTCATTTTCAAACGGTCCCACCAAAATCTGGCAAACGATTTTTTTTGCCTTAAAATTTTATTGATTTGCTTCTGGGACAACTGACATATAAGTCGCACGGCAGAAAGGTGAAACCCAATATGTATCGTTTTTGCATATTTTATGTGTTGCACCGTCTTCTTCATACCCAGCTGGAACAATACACTTTACAGATGTTCCATTACTGCTGCGTCTGCCGCCATTTTCCCAGCAAAGGCAAGAACCCCAAGAAACTGTATCAACTATGTCTGCATAACCACTTGGGCACATATTTTCATTAGGTAATAAATTATAAGGCAGAGCAAGTGATGAATATTTATTTGTAGAAGAACTTATCGTGCTAAATTTACACAAACTGTTAAGTGTTGTACCATCCATATCACCATTATAAGTATTATCTGGAATAAACTGTTTTTTAACAAATGTCCCATTCAAATTTATACAACTTGTCGACAATTGGTCATTTATCTGACGATATACTTGGGTTGCAATACCGGTAAGGCGCATATTTTCATAATCATAATCACAAACATTATTTGTGCAAACTATATCTAAACCACCGAATATTGCCTTTACACCCTTATCAACACCGTCACTATCAATTTCACCGCTATGACATGCAGCAATTGCATCTAATGTATCAAAACATTTAGATCTCGTGTGACCAGTACTTGTAGAAAGACCAACCAAGAACCAATCCAATGCAAAACCGCGTTTGAACACGCCACTTTGTGGATTATAAAAGTTTTCATAGTTTGTACCACCAAATTGATCAAAGCATTGTTTAACAACAGCACCACAAGCAGATTCTGCATCTGTGTCTTTTCTTTGAGCAATATATTCGCTTATAATATTTCCATCAAACATGTTATTACAAGAAGCGACGTATTCTTTGCAAATCGCGTCATTGGCAGCGATTAAATTTGGCTGCAAAGCAATACTATCTTTTAAAACACTGGACATTGCTTTGGTAATAGAAGTGTCACCATTCATATAACACGTAGACACAAAATCAAAACATCCCTGACGAATTTCTGAAACCTTAGATTTTTGTTGATAATAAATTTCTAACATTGCTTTGTCTAAATAATCCGCCCAAACTATATCTGAATTTTCGGAACATTTATCAAGTGCTGGTTCTGCAAATTTTTTCGTTCGTGATTCAAAATTTGAAACAAATGATCTATTTGCAGGATTCTTTGATAATTGTTGATCAGCAATCGCGACACCATCAGAGAATTGTAATAAACTTTCCAGTTTATAGAAATCCACCACTCCGGTGATTGGTTTACCACTTGTAATATCAATATATTGACCATTATCCAAACATTTGTGATAATCAGCCCCACAAACTTCTTCGGATAAAATTGCGGATTCAACGTTATGTAAACACGCTGTCATATCATCTGAATTATGATTTTGTCTGTTTTCCACACGTGCAAGATTAAGCATTGCCCCACCTTCACGAACAGCCCCAGCAAGTTTTGTCTGATTATCTTCTATATTTTTCTCAACAGTATTACAATCTTGTTCTATAGACATTAAATAAGCGGTAATTGCGCGTTGCAATGATGCATCTGTGCACGAAGATTTTAGAGCATTTCTGCACTGAGAATATATTGCAGAATATAAATTTTTTCCATTGTATGTTGCTATGACTTGTCCGCTGTCTCCAATACCAAACGCAGATGTAGAATCAATATTCATACTTATACTGTTCAGATCTGAATATCTGCCACTAACACTTCCACTTTCTCCACGAATAGAATTCATAATTGCGTTAAGCAATGCCTTAGAAGCCGAACCATCAGACGTCAGAGAATCTTCACCTTCTGATGATGTACGCATTGCTGTTGCTTGTGCGCCGGTCATTCCAACAACATCTAAATTTTCTGTAAATTGAGTCAACTGATTCGAAGCGTCTTGAATAACAGATTGTTTATTTGTTAAATCATAAACACGATCACTACATGAACAACGATGCCAGCTTTCATTTTTCATAGCACAAAATTGATCCATACAAGAAAAATATGATGTTTTACAGCTTTCATATTCAGCACCGCTCTTTGTTCCGGCAAGCGCACTTGTATCAGTTGCGCGTGCTGTAATCATCCTGTTTGTTAAACTTGAAGAATTCGGCAAAGAAACTTTCGTACGTGAAACAGTTCCACGATTTGAAACATTTATTACATCACCTTGTGTTACACCCCCGCGTGGTGCAACAGATGTTACGCGTGACGTCGATGATTGTTGATTTGTTGCAGAACGCCCGCGCGAATTTTGTGATTGCTGGGATTTATTAGAACTAACCGATGTAACAGTATTAGTGCGCGAATTTTGTGAATTTGACTGATTTGCAGAGCTTAATCTATCCGCGGCAAACGAAGCGGTCATAACCGACATAAAAAACACTGTGAAAACCAGGTATAATTTTCTCATTTCTCGCCTTTATGATACCGGTTTTACCCATAGTGGCGCAAGCAGAAAAATGCTGAAATCACAACTTGATTTTTTAGGCACAGCGGGGTATAAATATGCGCACGTCGGGGTGTAGCTCAGCCTGGTAGAGTACTTGCATGGGGTGCAAGGGGT
>CAZNTZ010000012.1:0-24970 GCA_964576135.1 uncultured Muribaculaceae bacterium
AAAATAAAATGGAAGAAAAGTAAATAATGTCTGACGATTTGCAAAGCAAATTGGTTTTATTACGTCTTCCGGGTGTTGGACCGGTAAAGTTTCGTCAAATTTTAACAGTGCATGGTGATCCAGATTCGGCGATCCATGCACTTGGTATTTCAAGTGATCATATTGATAATGTGAAACGCGAAATTGAATTGGCTGAAAAATTAAATATAAAATTTATATCTGATGATTCTGAGTATTACCCAAAAAAATTACTGGAAATAAAAAATCATCCACCAATTTTGTCTGTGCGTGGAAATATTGACACTTTGGTTAAGCCAACGGTTGCTATGGTTGGGACCAGACATGCAACTGGGGCAGGGCTTGCTTTTATTTCAGATTTGGCTGAATCGTTTGTTTATAATGGTTTTACAGTTGTGAGTGGAATGGCGATGGGTACAGACACAGCGGCACATAAAGGTGCACTTCGGGTCAGTGGTAATTTTCAAACCATAGCAGTTGTTGCAGGCGGGGTGGATTATATTTGGCCACTTGAAAATGAAAGTCTTTATAATTATATAATTGAATGTGGCGCAGTTGTTTCTGAAATGCCTGTGGGAACGAAACCTGTTGCTAATAATTTTATCCAACGAAATAGATGGATCGCTGGAATTTCCGAAAAATTAATATTGGGTGAGGCTGACGAAAAGTCTGGCAGTATGACAACAGCATCATTCGCAATTGAATTTTCCAGACCAATTTTTGCTATTCCTGGTCATCCATCCGATTCGCGAAGTTATGGTCCGAATCGATTAATTCAACAAGGTATTGCAAAATTATGTATGGGTCAGACAGATTTCTTTGGTGAAAATGAAAAAAAATCATCCGATACAGAAAAGTTTGAATTCATAGAAAATGATGTTTTAGATAAGCTTGGTATAATTCCTATGTCGGAATCTGTATTGGCAGAACTTGTCAAAAAAAATATCAGCGAAATAAAACGCGAACTAACAATGTTAGAATTAAAGAAACTTGCGCGAAAAGTGAACGGTGGATATATAAAATATTAACAATATCACTGTATAGACTATGTCAATACAACGTCTATACAGGGTGCGCAAATCAGGCAAAAATCCGAATCGGAGTCAAAATTTTTATTTACAAAAAAGTCTTGCAAAAAACTTGCAAGACGTTTTTTTTGATATAACTTTTGTCACAAGGAAACGGAATTTATAACACAAAGGGGGAACATGATGCAGTTAAACGCGATCCGTAAAGTAGCGGGCTCTGTTAATCCAGAATCTGTCAAAAAATTATTGGCAGAAAAAATTGACAGCGCCGCTTTTAATTCATGGATATCGCCGCTTGGTTGTTATGTTGAAAATTCCGAAATTCGTTTTGTTGCCCAAAATATTTTTTCCGCTGATTTTATTAAACGCACTTACTTTCATATTTTACAATCTGTTGCATCAGAATTTGAATGCACAGCCTCGATCGGAATTGGTCGCAGCGCTAATTCTTTGAAACCTTTGATATCTGTAAACGATAATGAAATAAAAAAAGATTTTGAATTACATCAAATTAAAAAATCAGACGTTGTTTCATTTGATTCATTTATTTCATCTGAACAAAATGCATTTGCTTTGTCTGCGTGTCGCAAAATTGCAAGTGGCACAGCAACTTTTTCACCACTTTTTATATACGGGGCCGAAGGTTGCGGCAAATCACTTTTGGCACGTGCCATTGAAAATGAATCATCAAATCGCGTTTTATATATGACCGGTGCACAGTTTGTTTCTGAATTTTTGCGCTCTATGTCTGAACGTTCGGTATTTGCATTCAAAGATTTGTGCCGCGCATGTGACACATTCATTTTGGACGATATTCAAAATTTAATTGGTAAACGTGCAACATCAGATGAATTTTTATCATTGTTGATGGATTTGATAAAAATGCGCAAAAACGTTGTGATAACTTCAAACTCTGCACCTGCAGCAATGGCTGGGTTTGATCGCAGAATGCAATCTTTGTTGGCATCTGGATTGGTTGTCGACATCGCTGCACCGAACAAAGCCGTGCGCGTAACAATGCTTACACGCACAGGTGTATCTGCCGAAGTTGCTGAATCATTAGCGGGCAGAATTGATGGTAATGGTCATTTAGTTGCCGGTGTCGCTTCTAAGATATCAGCATATTCAGAATTAATGAATGAACGTGTATCGATTGGTGTTGCGGAAAGATTACTAGCAGATTCATTATCAAAAAATAAAACCCCACTTGCGATGGCACGTGCAATGTCTTTGAAACTTGGTGTGTCTTTTGATGATATTGCATCTAATTCTCGGACACGTTCAATTGTTCGTGCCCGTCAGATTATGATGGCCGCTTTTAAATCGGCAACAAATTTGTCTCTTTCTGAAATTGGTCGTATTTTGGGCGATCGTGACCATGCAACAATTTTGTACGGTTTAGGTCAAATCGAAAAAATGAAAGAAACAGATTTGGTGTTATCAGCAGAAATTGATCAAATGATAAACGAATGTAAATAATAAAAAATTATTCAAATAAAAATCCGGCATTTGCCGGATTTTTATTTGTTATGTAAGTGTTTATTTCAATTTGCTTATAAAAACACGTGTATAACCGACAGCGGACCATATTGATGCAATCAGCGATAACCACAAAGTTATAAGTGAAATATAAAGCAAGTATTGTGTCAGGAACATATTATAAAAACCATAATTTACACAGAATACCCAGAAAAATATCAATGACAATGCGAGCATCTGTAATGTGGTTTTAATTTTACCCATTGAAAAACGCGACTTTGGTACAGGCATTTCAATTTTTTGTGTTCCCAGGTATTCGCGCAGACCAGAAACATATAAATCACGACAGATCATGACGATCGCCGGTAAAATAATCCAAAACGACTGTAAAAATAACGAAGCCAAGATAAGGCCATTTGCGACCAAGAATTTGTCGCCCATGTGATCCAGAACACCGCCAATTTTTGTTGCCGCATTATATTTTTTTGCCAGATATCCATCAAGCCAATCCGAAATAGATGCAAGGGCGAACAGTATAAATGATATTTCATACCAGCCGTTTAACATAAACGGCACCAAAGCAAATGCCACAACGATTCGGAAAATAGACAAAGAATTTACAAGAACTTTCATTTTTTACTCCTTAAGAATTATTTTAATTATACCGATTCTGGATGAAAATATAAATATATTTTTTCAGCGACAGATTTTGATATACCTGGAACAATGCTGAGTGCGCCAACATCGGCATCTGCAATCTTGTCTATGCCGCCGAAATAGCGAAGTAACGCCATTCTGCGTGAATTTCCGATTCCTTCAATGTCGTCCAGGGCACTTTGAACCATAGATTTTGCACGTGTTTTACGATGAAATGAAATTGCGAATCTGTGGGCTTCGTCGCGCACAGCGCGCATCAAAAGGAATAATTCAGAATTTTTTGCAATATCATTTGATACTTTGCCATCTGGTAAAATAAAATGTTCGTCACCTGATCGGACTTCACCTTTGGTAACACCGATTACCGGAATATCCAGATTTAATAATTTCAAAGCGTCCATCGCAATATTCCACTGGGCACGTCCGCCATCAACAATAACAAGATCAATTTTACGTTCTTTGGCAAAAGCGCGCGAAACAAATTCATTCATCATGCCAATATCATTGCCAGCCACAGATTTGTTTTCCAGTTTAAAATGCCGATATTCAGATTTAATAAATCCATCGTGTCCGAAAACTATCATTGATCCGACAGGGTTTTTACCAAACAAGTGCGAATTATCAAAAACCGCAGCGGCATTGATTTTCGTATCGAGCCACTTTTCCAATGCACTGACTGATTCGTTCCATCTGACAGATGTTTTAGTAAAAATTCTGCGGTTTGTATTTAATTGGCCAAGTAATGTTTTGACATATTCATCATTTGGTTTTGTATCTGCTTGTAAATTTTCAAGTTTTACATTTGTAATAAGTCTGATTTTATTTTTTTCACGGTCAGAATTATTAAAATACAGAATTGCTTGTTCAACAATTTCAGATGGTGTCATGTCATCTATATTTTTTGGCCGAATAATTTGATGTGATATAACTTGGCCCCCGCGCATTTTTGATATCGCCAAGGCGCCCGAATCATCAATAACAAAAAAATCTGCATCCCTTGCGTTCAGTTTACCAATTGCAGCAGTTCCAGAAAGGGCAGAAATAGAATCTCTGATTTTTGCAGCAGATTCAAAATCTTGTTTATCACTTGCATTTTTCATCTGCAGTGCTAAATCATTTATAATATCCCGTGTATCACCAGATAAAATTTTCCGCGCAATATTTATACGTACAGCATAAGATTCGTTTAATTTCGATAAATTATCTTCCTTGGAAGCCATACATGGCGCACTGCAACGACCAATTTGATAAAGCAGACAAGGGCGCGTACGATTATTCATAAAAGAATTTGTACATGTGCGAAGTTTACAAACTTTCTGGATCAATTTAATCGTTTGATTTAATTCACCAATACCAGAATATGGACCAAAAACATCTTTTTTTGGTATAGCGCGCCCGCGAAATTTATAAAGCCTGGGGAATGGGTCAGATGTCAGTGCGAGCATCGGATACATTTTGTCATCGGTTAACAAAATGTTGTATTTTGGTTTTGCATTTTTAATTAAATCAGATTCTAAAAGTAAAGCGTCTGATTCAGTTGCTGTGGTGATAACATCAACACGTACAACTTGGCGTCGCATTATTTGTTTATGGTATGACAATTTGTCCATATTTACATATTGTTTTAATCTTGCGGACAGATTTTTTGCTTTGCCCACATAAAGCAGTGCACCAGACGAATCAAACATCTGGTAAACTCCCGCAGATTGAGGAATATTTTCAATCAAATCGTTGAATTGAATAGTCATGCTTTTTATGTTAGAATAACAATTGTTAATAAGCAATTATCAAAAAAGGATCAAAAATGAAAATTTTGAACCAAGAATCGGGACGCAGTATGATTGAAATGCTGGGCGTTTTGGCGATTATGGGGGTTATAACTGTCGGCGCTGTCGCTATGATTTCAGCCGCTATGCGAAGCCAGAAACGTAATACTGTCCAAGATGAAGTAGCCCAAATAACAACGGGTGTTCGTCAATTACTTGGTGAATATGATGATTTTTCAGGCATAGACAATTCTACGATTTTTGCAGCAATTGGTGTTTCTAATAAAAATCCATATGGTGGAAATTATGAATTGTCTGTGAATCCATCGGATACAAGACAATTTATGGTTGAAATTACTGGACTAAACAAGTCTGATTGTGAATATTTCAAGGCCAAAGCATGGTCTGATTCGGCGATTTATCAAATATCTGATGGTAAAGTAGGTGGAGCCGAGGCTGATCCATCAAATTGCACAGCCGAAAATGGTAAAAATTTAATAAGGGTAATATTCGGAGAATAATTATTTGATCGTTCCAATCCAAGTTTCTCCGACCGAAGACGGCGTGCGCATAAACCGCTGGTTCGGTCGACATTATCCCAATTTGAAATTACCAGAGTTCAGAAGACTTTGCAGAACAGGGCAAATTCGAATAAATGCGGGTCGTTGTCGCGGAAATGAAATTCTGCGTGCTGGCGATGTTATCAGAATTCCACCGCTCGCGGCGGCAAGCGCCAGATATAATAATAGTGAAAATAAATCAAATACTGGCAGTGGTGATAAATTCTCGTTGGCGGATTTAGAAATGTTACGCCGATGTATTATTCATAATGATGAAGACATAGTTGTTTTCAATAAACCAGCAGGACTTGCAGTTCAAGGTGGCACCGGAATAAAAAAGTCTGTTGACAAAATAGCTGCGGCATTGTTCCCTTATGATACAGTATTATTAGTCCACAGAATTGATCGTGAAACATCTGGGATTTTAGTCGTTGCAAAAAATCAAAATGCTGCGCAAAAATTATCCGATGAATTTCAAACGAAATCTGCGTCAAAGGAATATTTGGCTTTGCTTATGGGAAGTGTCACACCGAAATCTGGGACAATTGATACTTTTATGGTCAAGGGTCAGGTTTTAACAAATGAAGAGGCGTCGGTTTACGAAAAAGTATCTGATTCTAAACCAAGACGTGCGATTACTAAATATAAAGTACTCGGCGAATTGGATAATATTTTGACTTGGGTCCAATTTTTACCAGAGACAGGTCGTACGCATCAGTTACGTTTGCATGCTGCACAATATCTGAATGCACCAATAGTAGGCGATGATCTTTACGGTGGTGTCAGACCTTTGTCTGGTGATAATATAGATGTATTATTATCGTCAAAGCATCTGTTTCTATTTGCGAGACGTATAAGTTTTAAACATCCGCGCACCGGTAAAATTATAACAATAGTTGCTGATTTACCAGATTTTATGAAACCAGTTGTTAAATTGCTGGGCTTGGATACAAAATAAATTAAATGAACAAAAGAAAAAGAAAAATTTTAATAATGACTTTGCGCCTCAGTGTGCTATTCATTGGTGGTCTGATTGTTGCCGGGTACATAGCATTGTCAAAGATAGATATCGAAACTTTGCGTGGCAATGTCGTTTCTGTTATGCGTAATACGACAGGTTTACCAATTGAAATCGCAGGCGATGTTAAATGGCAATTTAGTCTGCGGCCACGTGTTGTTATGAATGATGTAAGTATTAAAAATGCGGACTGGGCAAAGAATCCTTATGGTGTAAAAATTGATCAGATGTATGTAAGTCTTGATCTGTTTTCACTTTTTTCTGGCCAACCAACAATAAGCAAAGTCAGATTGATAAATCCACATGTGTTTTTAGAAGAAGATGACAAAGGGCAATATTCAATGGTTCAAAAATTGCCAGAAAAAAAAGAAGATCCGATTGATAAAAGTTATCCATTTGATATTGATTTTGGTTTTTCAATTCTTGAACTTGAAAATCCAAACATATCTGTGATAACACCTGTTTCACGATATGATTGGTCGCCGGATGCATTCAGAATTGAATACAAAGATGGTGGATATTCTGGATATATTTCCAAAGATGATAAAGTTTATCCATTCATAGTTGGTTTTTCTAAATTAAACACAGAACGTAAGGTTTATCCGGTTAGTATCGCATTTGCAGATGGTGGTAATATTGTAACTGCAAATTTGGCATTAGAAGCGACAAGTAAATTACCAATTGATTTTAAAATCAAGGGCGATGTACAAGATTTACAAGGATTACTTTCAAACTTTAATTTATCAATTCCAAAGATTGCGCCAATGAATCTTAATATATCTGGTGGAATGGATCATAATAAATTGATAATTCATAAGTCTGTTATAAATATTTTGGGAAATGATTTAGAATTTTCTGGTTCTTATGATTGGTTAAAAGTCCCATCTGTTTATGCAAAACTTAAATCAAAGAATTTTGCATTGGGTAAAGTATTTCCAAATTTATATGGTGTTGAAAAACCAAAATGGATTCGTCCAAATCGTAAATTAAATGTTTTTGAAGATACAGATGTTTCTAAATTCTTTCCACATAATATAAATATTTCTGCTGATATTTCAATTGATAACATGAATATTTATCGCGATATGATGGCTAAAAATTCTGAAATTAAATTGGTTTCAACAAATGATAAATTAAACCTAGAAGTTAAAACAAATTTTGCAGATGGTGACATTCATACAAGATTCGTTGCGATAAAAAAGCCAGGTGAACAATTATATATAAAAATGGCCGGTATGGGGGAACGCATCTATGTCGGAGAAATCTTAAATGAAATTCGTGAAAAAGATTCTATATCAGAATTGCCTGCAAATTTTGAACTTTATTTACAAACTCACGGTCATGATTTGACAGATTTGATGAAGAATTTATATGGTCCATTTTATGTTTACTCGGTTGGTCGTGGTTATGCCCACAGTGACTTGGTCGAGTATTTTTATGGACAAGATTTATTAACCCAATTGCGGCACAGTGCTATGGATTTACTGCGGCGTAATAAAAAATATGACACCATAGGTATTGATTGTGCAGTTGTGAATTTGAAATTTAGAGGCGGTTATGTTGAAAGTACGCGCGGAATTGCCGTTGAATCAAGTGCTATTAATATGCGCGCTGCTGGGTTTGTGGATCTTGGAAACGAAAAATTGAAAGCGTCGTTTGTTACAACACCTGTGCGTGGTATAAAATTATCTGTCACCGGAAATGTTATAAATTCGACAGAATTTTCTGGTGATCTGGCAGAACCAGACATAAAAATCAGTGGTAATACTGTCGCAGCCAAGGCAATATCCGCGACTGGTATTGGTATATTACTGGCCCCGTTTACTGGCGGTATAGGTCTTGTTGCTGGCGCTGGTATAGGGTTTTTAGCTGGCGATATGCTTGAAAATTGGTTAGCTGATGAACATCCGTGTAAAACTGCAAGAAAAGTCGGTGCAGAGCCAGAAAAAGATGATCCAGAATGGCTGAATAAGCCACTTGCAGATCTGATTCAACCAATGCTTGACGGTACTGATATTAACAATTGATGGTTATGTTCAATTTTTGACATTATTTTATCTTTGTCATCGTATTTTTATAAATCTATTTTAACCCTTGCGCCGAATCGGGGTTTTTTATAAAATCGAACCATAAATGTAGGAAATTATTTGAATAAGGAAAGGATTTAGATATGGAATTTTCGGTTTTTCGTCAAGTTTTAATACGCGCCCTTGGCCACATGCAATCAATCGTTGAAAAACGTGCGACTTTGCCTATATTGATGAACGTAAAGATAGAGGTCAAAGAAAATTTGATCTTGTCTGCGACCAATGTCGATTTAGAACTTGTCGAGACTGTGACTGCTGATATAAATTTGACTGGAAAAACAACTGTTCCTGTTCAAATGCTTTATGACATTGTTCGTAAATTACCAGAAGATTCTGAAATCAAATTCAAAATGATGGGCGATCAATTGGTTGTTTCAAGTGGTCGTGCAGTATTTAAGTTGCCTGTTTTGCCGGCTGAAAATTTCCCAATGATGGCTGGAACAAATCTGACAACTAAATTTAATATGACAACTGGCGATTTAGCACATTTAATAAACCAAACAAAATTTGCAATTCCAACAGATGATGTTCGTTATCACTTGGGTGGTATTTATTTCCATATCACCGAAGAAAATTCTAAAAAAATGCTGACAGCAGTCGCAACAGATTCACAAAGAATGGCTTTGTGCGCTTTGCCAGCGCCATCAGGTGCAGCAGAAATGCCTTCTGTTATATTGCCGCGTCGCGTTATTGGTGAATTGTCAAAATTGCTCGAAGATGCAAATGTTGATGATGTTGTTGTTGAATTGTCAGATACCAAAGCACGTTTTTCAGTTGGCACAGCAACGTTGACATCAAAATTAGTTGATGCACAATATCCAAATTATCGAGTTGTTATCCCAAAAGGTAATGACAAAATTGCGGTATTAAATCGCAAAGTGTTTGTAGCAGCGGTTGATTTAGTATCAGTCGCATCAATGGATAAAACAAAATCTGTGCAATTGTCATTTTCAATGAATAAATTGGTTGTAAATGCGTCCAGCCCAGATGCTGGGACCGCGACCCAAGAATTAGATATTGAATATAATGGTGACGATACATTCAATATTGCATTTAATGTTAAATTCTTGCTTGATATAGCGAGCCAAGTCGAAGGCGATAAATTCCAGATGGCAATGCAGGATTCATTGTCTCCTACAGTATTACAATCAATGGATAAGAAAACAGACGCATTATTTATATTAATGCCGATGAGAATGTAAGAAATAAAAATCCCGCAAACGCGGGATTTTTTAATGATTATTTTTGTAACGTTCTATACTTTCAAGAATTAAACGATATGCTTCTTTTTGATTTTTCCAACCGTTGGTTTTTGACCACTTGCTTGCTGGTTCAAGATCTTTGTAATGTTTGAAAAAGTATTCTGTTTCAGCTTTGAATGAAACTGGTAAATCATCAATATCTTCAATTTTTGAATGAAATGGATCAATTTTCTTTTTTGGGACACAAATAATTTTTTCATCTCCGCCAGCTTGATCTTCCATTATTAAAACACCAACAGGTCGAACAGCAATCATAACACCTGGGCGCAGTGGCGCACTGCAAACAACAACGCAATCAAGTGGATCGCCATCATCACCCAATGTTCCTGGAAAATATCCATAATCTGCAGGATATGCGAGTGGTGTATGTAAAATTCTATCAACACACAAAAGCCCAGTTTTTTTATCAATTTCGTATTTTACACGACCGCCTTTTGGTACTTCTATAATGGCATTCATTCTAAACGGTGGGTTTTTACCCGGTGCTATATCTGTCATTGGCATTTTTGACTCTCTTTTTTATTTAATGAAAACAGGCGCAAAGATTATCAGAAAAAACATCCGAGTCAATAAATTAAAGTAACATGTGGACGATTTTCCTTGAAATTACGCAATCTTTGGGTATAATCCCGGAAATTTCAGCAAAAGGTTTTACTATGGCAAGTTATACAGCAAATGATATGCGTGTTGGTTGGGCGATCTCTCATAATGGTCGCAGATATACTGTTACTTCAATAACCAAGGTTAAACCTGGTAAGGGTGGCGCATTTGTCCAGGCGGATTTGCGTGACATTGATTCTGGAAATAAGGGCGGCGATCGTTGGAGATCCGAAGACAGAGTTGAAAAATTGATGGTTGAAGATTTAGAATGCCAATTTTTATATACCGATGGCACAGATTGTTTTTTTATGAATCTGTCTGATTATGAACAGTTTACAATGCCAAATGATTCTTTGGGCGAAAGTGTTAAATTCTTAGCCCCAGAAATGCATGTTATGGCTAATTTTGTAGAAGGTCATCCTATTTCGGTGACTTTGCCAAAAACAATTATTGCAACTGTTGCAGAAACGGAACCAGCACTTAAAGGGCAAACAGCAGCCGGCGGTGGTAAGCCTGCGATTTTAGATAATGGTGTACGTGTCCAAGTTCCAGTATTCGTTGAAACTGGCGAAAAGATTGTTGTGAATACAGAAAGTCTGGAATATGTAGAACGTGCAAAATAATTAATGTAAAGTTTATAAAAATTAAGTGCTGAATTTTCAGCACTTTTTTATCTTGTCAAAGTTCTTTCGATATATTTGTTTGTGGCTATCTCAAGATTTTTGGTTACATTTTTATTATATTCAGTTATCAACATTTTGGTTATTTCTGGATCTTCTTTCATTCTATTAAATAATTGAAATTTCTGATGTTCGAAATCTTCCCATCCGCCGAATACTTTTTTTGTTAATACATATTTACCAAATAGTTTTGTGTACTCTATGCGCTGGCGCTCTAATTTTTTGCCAGCCATATTTTTTCCTTCTGGAAAAATTAAAAACATAAGTCTTTGTAATTCAAATTCATTTTCAGTTTTAATTAGAAAATTCAGGTATTTTTCATAAATTTTAATTGCACCGTCGTAATCACAAACAAAAAATAACGCAATAATTTCTTCATAAATAGTATCAAATATGCTTTCTTCAAACATTGTATGTTTTTTTATTTCATTCTTAAGTTTATAAAGAATTCCGCTTTTATGTCCAGTATCAAGAAGATTAGCAAAAGTTTTTGGTCGTTTGGTTCTGATTGAATTAAACAAACGAGTCAAGAAAGCTTGTTCAGGGTTAGCATTAAAAATTATACGGTCGCGACCACTATAAAATTTTGATTTACGTTCGATTAAAATTTTATTAAAAATGTTTTTAATATTTTTCTTCATATTATTTTATTGCGGACAATACTTAGAACTGCCACCAGCAAGTATAAGATCAGCACATCGTGCGGTCAGTTTTTCTTTTAATTGTTTGTATAAATCTTTTTCCGAATCAGTCATGTTTGAATAAGCAAGTTCTTCGGGAGATAGCGATTTCTGACCCTGTAATGAACCGCCGATTGCACGATTACCAAATAATTCCATTGCGCCGACACCAATGGCTGCACCGCCTGTAACCCCTGCAATTGTTCCCCAAGTACGTTTGGATTTCTTGGCATCAAGTACAAGTTGTTTTACTGTGTCCTCATTCAACCAACCGCCACAGTTATTTCCACCACCCATTTGAAAATATCGGGCCGGTAAAGAATTTGTTTTTATATCCGGATCGTTTGATATGACTTCTACACGAACCCAGCATATATTTTTATCAGGGTTTTTATTTTCGCGCAGTGATGCAAAATCTTTTCCAGTGCTTGCAACATCGGCCCAAACAAAAATATTATTTCTGCCTTTACTTGCATCTTCGCATGCGGTTTTTGTCCGAACACCGTCTATGGTGAATCGGTCACCCCATTGTGCGATCGTTTTACTGTCAGATTCACATGCTAAATCCTCTAAACCATTTTTAATTTGATTCTTTTTAATAATATTAGAAGTTATAAGACCACTTACTGCGCCCAGTGCAACGCCCGCTATGGAATCTGATGCTAAACGTGCATAATTAAATTTACCTTCTTTATTTTTCCATACTGACGGAGTCCAATATCGTGTTTCCAAAAAACCATTTAAATCTGACGCAAATTGATTTACATCATTATTAATTGTTGCAATATCTGGTTCTTTTTGTTGAAAATCGTCAGGAATTTCAAACAAATCTTCCAAATTTGCTTTTATAATTGGAATGTTTTTTGTTTTATCGTTCTGTACTATTGGTAACGTTTTTGTTTTTAAATCATTTGGATTGTATATTGCATTGTCATTTGTTTCAATTACGTTTTCAGTAATGCTTCGGTTTATTTTCTTTGTTTCAATGACATCAGTTTTCAAAGTTTTTGTTTGTTGGATATTTTCATCTATGTTGTCTTCGGGGATAACATTTTCATCTGTAACAATTGTTGGAGTAAACGAAGTAAATTCTTGTTTTACACATGTATATTTTCTGTCCATTGTCATAGCGACTAAAAATCCATCAGGGCAGGACAATAAACCATTTTCATCTTGGCAATCTTCAATATCGGCATTTTCGACATCCGAACATTTTATACAAGTTACTTCATTGTTTTCATTTATACTCGAAAACGTTCCGTCCGGACATGTTTTTGTTACTGATACACTTACGTTTTTCAAATTCTTTGGTAAAGGTTCATCATTTTCATCTGTTTCAATTTTCTTAATAATAGGTTTAATGTACGGTGTATTTTTTATCTTTATTTCACGGTCATTGTCAGATGAATTAATTACAACAGTTTTTTTATTATCCGGTTCCGGATTTATAACAATATCCTTATTATTATCCAGGTCTGGATTTATAACTACATCTTCGGATCCGACACCATTGGATTTATTTATAATAATTTTATCTGGCAAAGTTTTAGTATTATTATTCACTATAATATCATCTGGATTTTCAGTGGATAAATTTATTTCTGTTGTGATTGGCAGATTTACATCATTGGTCCCAGTTTCTACTTTTTGAATAACAACTTGGTTTGATTTGTTTTTTGAAATATCTTCTTGGGTTACATTTTCAATATCAGAAGGTCTTGTACACATGTTTTTATTTTCATCTATATTAAAACCATCCGCACATTTTGTAATTTCACAAGTAAATGCTTTGTCTTTGCGACAATATATAAAACCTTCGACCGCATTAACATCAAGCGATTTTGTATTGCATCGTATAATTTTATTTCCAAACTTATACCATCTTTTGTAACCGCCAAATTTTTCTGCATATTTACAATTATCATGCGATTTCATCACGGTAAGTAATTTATCAAGAATGCATTGATTATCTTTTTCAAAGGCGAGGTCAATTCCTCTGTTCAAGTCAGATATATCTGGGTTTAATTGATCTTTGAAAAATAATGACACCATAGAGCATTTATCAGATTTAACTGCAGATATAAACGGTGAGTCCCCCGCATCATTTTTTATACTTGTATCAACACCGCGGCGTTGGATTAAATAATTTGCAACTTCATAATTTTTACTAATTACAGCATAATTTAGTGGTGTGTTTCCATCGTCAGAGCGTCTACGATTCAAATGGTCGGCAATATGATCAGCTTTATAATCTTTATCAAAAGCATTTATGACACGTTTGCGATCCGATGAGAAATAGTCTGATTTTTCAAAATCACTGTCGCTCAGGTTACTATTTGAAGTATCCGGTGCTTTACGAAATAAATCACCAATTCCTGATCCCGACATATCGGTTTCCAAAGTATTTGTATTCACAGGAAGTTCCGCAAAAGAGGGCTTTGCAAAAACAAAGATGCAAACAAGCGCGGCAAATACAGTTGAAAATTTCTTAAATACCTGCATAAACTACTGGGCTCTCCATCCCCAGCGGATTATATCAGAATTAGGGTTTTCAAAAAAGAAGAATTATTTATATATAAAAGATTACCGATAGTTTGCGAGTTTTATATCTTTGAATTTATTCAAAAATTCTGTTTCGACCAATTTGAACTCTTTAGCAGTTTTGCTTACGTGTTTATTTGTCAGCATATCTTCTGGGTAACGAGAATTTTTTTCAAATACTATCATTCTGGCATTTCTATATTTGTTAGTAATCAAAGATGTAACATCTTGTTTATTTGGTGTTCTTGGGCTCAAAAAGCTCAACTTGCCAGTTGCAATTTTTTCTAGATCTTCGATGATTGATAAAATTGCTTCGCTTTTTGCCGCCAAAATAGGTGCGCGAAAATAATCTGTCAAAGGTTTATCAGTTGTTATTTCAAACTTTTCTTTAAGATCGTTTTTGCGAATATTATTAAAAAATACGTTATATGCTTGAATTCCAAAGCTTGTATAATTTTCTTGGGTTCCTAATCCCATTTTGAAAATGCTGCTTATGAATTGTTTTTCGGCACTTTTTAATTTATCCCGAGATTTAATTCTTTGAAAATCGCCGAGTTGCGCAATAAGTTCTTCACAGTCCAAAGCATTTGGTAACATAAAATAGGCAGCTGCAAAATAATTACCCGTATGTTTTGCAAGAAAATAACAAGCATATCTTGAAATTTCAACATCGGTTATTTCAAAATAATAATTAAATAAATCTGTTGAAACAGTTTTTAAATTAAAATGACCAATAAAGTTTGTTGTATGGTTATAAAGCGAACCTGAAGAAGAAGGCTTAAAATTATTAAATTTAAATCCAAATGCACGATAAAGATCTTTGTTTACATCTGGGGCAGATACAGAATTACCATTATAAAGAATTTTCTTTAAATCTGAATAATTCCAATATTCAGTTTCACCAGAACATTTAACAGAATCTTTTAAATCATTCCAAGTATCAATGAATTTTGTCATTTATGAATTCTTTGTATTATCTCTCTGCGGCCTCCCAAAACCATTTGATAAATACTTTAATTATGTTTTCCGTCCCCATCTAAATTAGCAAGTGAAAATAAAACAGAAGATATTAATGATTGATAGGGTACACCGTTTGCCTTGGACAATTCTTTAATCTTTTCCAAAACCGGCTTTGGTATACGCATGTTAATGACGCAATCAGATTTATTAAAAGCTTTGTACATTGCATATTCTTTTAGCAATGAATCAATATTCATTATAAAAAGCTGCTGCATAACATTAGGCATATACAAACTCCTATACTGTTGTATTTACCGCAAACTATACCAATGTATTTACAGTTGTCAATACATTTGTGTTTGCAGCTGTAATGGCGGTTGTGTGGGCTTTTGTGTTGTCTTTAGTATATTAGTTGTTTGTTTTATGGTTTTTAAATACTTAATCAGGGGACTGTGTTTGAAAATCATATTCCAAAAATATGGTTAATATTTTTTAATAATTGATAAATTATTGACCACTTTTTCTTGCTTTTTATTTGACCGGTGATTAAAATCCCCCCATGCTTAAAAAATCACTTTTTGTTTTATTGTTTACTTTCTGTCAATTGTCATTAGTTACTGGACATGCGCGTGCGGAACTTAAGATAGATATTGTGGCTGGTGCGGCTGATCCTATACCAATCGCGATTCAAAAGATTGAATCTATAAAATCAAATGCCAAAGACGCAAATATGCTGCGTGATGTTGTTATTTCTGATTTGAAATCCAGCGGATTGTTCAGAATCATAGATACAAAAGCTTTTCCACAGAATGTAAAAATGGATGATCTGCCAAATTTTAATGATTGGTCAATGATCAAGGCCCAGGTTTTAGTTCAAGCAAAATTGACATCGGAAAAAGATGGTAACTATAAACTGCAATTCTATGTCTGGGATATTGCCGGCAAAGAACAGATAGAGGCACAGTTTTTAGTATCATCTAAAAAATCAGCACGCCGAATGGCTCACATTATGGCGGACGCAATATATGAAAGATTGACTGGTGAAATTGGATATTTTGATACCCAAATAATTTGCATTGCTGAAACAGGCGACGTATCAAACCGTATCAAAAGAATGGCAATTATGGATTCTGACGGTTTTGGTTTCAGATATATTTCTGATGCAAATACTTTTGTTATGTCTCCGCATTTTTCACCAAATATGCAAACAGTTGTATTTTTATCATATCGTAATGATGATCCATCCGTTTGGACTTTGGATATGAATACTGGCGAGCAAAGAAAACTGGGTAAGTTCGGTGGAATGACTTTTGCACCACGTTGGTCGACCGATGGCAATCGTGTTGCATTATCGTTGGCCAAGGGTGGGGCAACAAACATTTATGAATACAATATACAAAATAAATCACTGCGCCAGCTTACAAATGGTGATTATATTGATACATCACCATCGTATTCTCCGGATGGAACACAGTTGGCATTTAATTCCAATCGCAGCGGCAGTCAACAAATACACGTTCTTGATTTGAAAAGCGGGAACATACGTCGTCTGACTTATGGGGCGGGGCGATATGCAACACCAGCATATTCACCAGACGGTAATTTCTTGGCATTTACGAAAATTGCTGATGATACTTTCTATATTGGAATTATGTCGCCGACGGGTAAGAATGAAAAGATTTTGGCAAGTGGTTGGTTTATGGAATCACCCAGTTGGGCACCCAGCAGTCGCCGTGTGGTTTATTTTGAAACAGTAAAACCGACAGATACTGAACGTGTCAGCCACATTCGCAGCGTGGATATAAATGGTATGAATGATTATGAAATTAAATTACCTGATGGAATTGGTGGCGCAGAACCAACATGGTCCCCACGTCTGCCATAGTTCAAAAAATAAAATAACCGCGCCAATGGCGCGGTTATTTTTATAAAATTTTAATCGCACCAACCGGCGCGGTGACCGCCTTTGTATCGACGGGCAAGTTTTTCAGATACCATAATTTCACCGACATCGCGGCCGTCCGATAATTCTACATCTGCATCAATTCGGCCCAAATATTTATCATCTTTGATATGTGATAATTTAACCGTGGTTCCTTTTGGTACCAATTGAACCAAGCGCGCTTTAGCTTTGTTTGCCAAGACGATTTCTGAATCGCACATTCCATGAATTTCCGGTGCGTCAATACTGCGAATTCTGACGCGCACAGTTATTTCCGAATCGTTTTTTAATAACACACGTGCTGAAAAAGTATCACCGTCAAAAACATAATCTGATATCGCAGAAAGTGGTTCTATACTTTCGGCTTGGATTGTTTTAATCGTTGTAACAATTAAACCAATGAACAGTGATATTAAATAAATCTTTGTGCGTTTTGTCATTTTTTATGCGCTGTGGCGACTGATAGATTCTGCAATTTCATCAAGTGATGCATTATAAGGCAATACTGGTTCGAAATAAACATTAACTGTGCCAGAACGCATACGGCCGCGTTTTGGGTAATAAAGCCCGGTATCAACACCAACAGGCTGTATCGGCATTTTCAAATTTTCAGCGATGAACAATAATCCGCGTTTTAATTTCATTTGCTGGCCTGGTTTTGAACGTGTGCCTTCTGGAAAAATCACCAAAGTCATTCCCTTTTTAATTTTCTCAGCGACAGCATCTGATAATTGTTTCATATTTGTGGCGCCGCGTGTGCGATTGACTGGTTGCATACCCATACGTGCAAATGCCCAACCATAAATAGGAATCCACATTAGTTCACGTTTCAAAATAAAAAAAGATTTTGGTAAATTATGTGTCAAAATTGCAACTTCTAACATTGACATATGTTTCGAAGCAATTATGCTGGATTGTAATTGTTCTAAAGTTGGACGATTATGAATTTTATATTTTATTCCAACAATCAAACGTGTAAGCAATATCACACCATAAGAATCCCATACAACAAATTTATGTGACAGTTTTGATGATATCAATCCAATTAATAAAATTGGTGCCCACAGTGTGAACCATATACCAAGTGCTATTTTGAAAATTATTGTTCTTAACATTGTATCAACCTTTTTGTTATTCGCTTTGTCTGAAACCCAGAAGTGTTGCAATATATTTTATGTATTCCGTTGCCCAACGTTCTAAACGACGATTTGCAGGAATTCCATTCAGTGGTGCAGGGCATTTTGCAATTTCAGTATTTGGTAATTCTTTCTCTATTAAAAATGTTGCACGGTTCATATGATCGGCGGTTGTTATTAATACAATTCGGTCCAGCATTTGTCTGTTTACAATTTTACGAATCGCAATCGCATTTTCGGCAGTTGATTTAGATTTATTTTCGATAATAATTCGTCCACGAACAGATTCAGGTGCAAATTTTGCAGCATCTGGCGCACCAGCACCAATTATATAAAGAGTTGTTGTGGGGTTTCTTTTTATAATTCTGATCCCAAGTGGTATTCTGCGTGAATCCCCAGTAAGGACGAATATGTTGTCATATGGCATAATGCTCGAGCAATGATTTGGAGTTGTCGCTTTGAAAATAACCCCGCCCAAAACGAACAAAGCAAGTATCAACAAAGATGGTGTAAATAATTTCATTTTGTAGTCAGTATTTTAATGGTTGTTCTTTTTGTTACAATAATCGCAAATATAATTATCAAAATACCAAGAGATCCAAGTGCCAGCCATCCGAAATTTCCGATACCCATCATTGTCATAAAACCAACCCTGGCAGACGATGCGATTGTGTTTATAAACATCAGGACCAAAGACGCGGCAGTAAAACCGATTGCAACAGACATAGTGCTGATTTTACCAATTATTATTTGTAACTGACGCACAACAAATTTGTCAGAAGCACCAATCTGGGCCAGAATTTCTAATTCGCGTCTGTGAATTAAGGTAATATTTCTGGTAATATATGAAATACTGATCCAAAGTGCGGTCATCATTATTCCCAAAATTAAAATTGCAATTGCGATAATTTTATAACCAGACATAATTGCATTTCGCATTCCAGAATTATGAGTTATGAAATTTGTATTTTGAATTTGTTCGATTTTTGGAATAAATTTTTCAATTCCTGATTTGTTTTTGAATTTAAGTTCAAACATAGTTGGCAGATAATCAGATAAAACATTTGAATTTTTAAGCCATGGTGCCAACATACGAGACATTTCAGATTCATCAACATTACGTGCAAATTCAAAATCACTGCGCGAATCGGATATAATTCTTTTAACTGCATCAACATCGCCACCTTTGATAATTTGGACTGTTGCCATTTTCTCCCATTGGGCAGACCATTTATAAACAGCACCACCAATCGACAATGCTATACCAAGAGAAATCACGGCCAGAAATGACATTAGTGACATCAGCATTGTCATGAATACTGATTGTTCTTTTACAAATGAAAATACGAGTGGTTGTTTCATTTTTCGCCAGTGCCGTCCGCTATGTTTTTAAACTGTTCAGAAAGTTTTGAAAAATATGTTTTTCCACCAGTAGTGAATCTGGCATCTGTTTGCTGTATTGGCCTGGTTGATTCAGGTTTAATTATACCGTTTTGAAATTTAACACGATGATTTTCAACCAATATACGTGGAAATTTATAATTATCCATTAATTTTTGACTGTGAGTAGCCAGAATTATAGTAGTCCCAAAATTTTTATTCATTTGAACAAACAACTCCATCAACTTTTGTGCGGAATCATCATCTAAATTTCCAGTCGGTTCGTCGGCCAACAATATTTCTGGCTGGGTAATAATTGCTCGTGCGACGGCAACTCTCTGTTGCTGGCCGCCAGAAAGATTCAATGGTAATGCGTCTGCATATTGTGCAAGACCGACCCATTGCAAAGTTCTTGCCACTAACTTTTGAATATATTTTTCATTTGCGCCGCGAACGCGCATCGGCAAAGCGATATTATCAAAAACAGATAAATGGGAAATCAAAGAATATTCTTGGAATACAATCGCCATTTTTCGACGCAATTCTGTCAAAACGTCCCGTGAAATTCCGGATGTGCTGCGACCAAATAATTTAATTTGTCCGCGTGACCCGGGGTGTAATTGATAAATTAAACGCAACAAAGTCGTTTTACCTGCACCAGATGCGCCGGATAAGAAATAGAAAGAATGGCTGGATATATTAAATGAAACATCGGAAAGAATTTCTGCACCACCTTCGTAACGTGCCGCTACATTTGCGAACGAGATTACTGTGCGCCGGATTGGCTGATCATTTATGTTTTGTATTGGTTCTTCCATGGGATAAATTATAGATTAAAAAATAGTAGTTGGCAACATTATAGATATTATAATAAATATAAAATCCCAAGCCCCAGAAAAGCAGCAATTATCGCGCCAATGGTCAGTGGCCAAAAGTATTTGCTGACAATTGAATTTGCGCGTTCTTGAAAGCGCCACAAAAGGTATGCAACGATTGCAAATCTTCCAGCACGGAATAAATTAGATAATCCCAGGAATAAAAATGGGTTAAACCCAACAAATCCCGCAGCAATTGCAAGTAATTTGTATGGCACTGGTGAAAATGCAGAAAGCAGAATTATTAGAAAACCATATTTTGCAAACATTGTTTGGGCTGTGGCGAATTGTGAAGCAGATGCAAAGTTATTGATAATCCACATACCTACAGAATCAAATAGCCACATTCCAATCATATATGAAATTGCTCCACCAACAATAGATCCCAAAGATGTTGCTAAAAATACAGGAAAAGCGCGCCGTTTATCTGCGACAATTGGTGGCGCCATGAAAACTTCTGGCGGAATGAATAAAAATATGGAATCAAACACTGTAAGAATAAAAACAACCCAAAGGGCGGATTTATGTGCAGATTTTTGTAAAAGCCATTCTTGTAATTTCATTTTATCTCGTCCAGCTATTGTAAATTATCTTTTTGTGTTTTACAATGATAAAAATGAGGAAAAAATGTCTTATAAAATAGATGAAAAAACGTTGGTGCTTTGCGAGAAAGTTTTTGGGCTTGAAATGCAAAAACTTATGGTTGTCGAAGAAATGGGTGAATTAATCCAAGAAATTATAAAAAATATGCGTGGGCACGAAAATCGCCCGCAAATCATTGCAGAAATGGCAGACGTTCGAAATATGTTTGAACAATTACAACATATTTATTCTATATCAGATGAAGAACTTGACGATGCTCGTAAGGCAAAAATAGAACGAACACAAGAACGCATGAACAAAATACAGAGAAAAGATGGCTAAGAAAATAATAAAAAATTCGAATCGCAGCGAAAAGATAGCAGGTGTCGTTCAAACGCATGTTGCAGAAATTTTGCGGGATAAGTTTAGTGATGATCCGATTCTGTCGGGTATAAATTTGGTTGGCTCTGAATCTCGTGGTGGATTACAGTTTGTGCGGCTGTTTTATTATGCGCATGGATTGAATTCTTCATCGGTTAATGCGTTACAACAAAGACTTGACTCTATAACATCAATGGTCAGATATGAACTTGCCCAAAGAATGAATCAAAAATACGTACCTGATATAAAGTTTACTTATGATGACACTTTGGATAAGGCTGCCAGGATAGAGGAGTTATTAAAATGACAAAAATATATGATATTCCAGAATTAAGATATTCTTTGCAAGAAGTAAAATATTTGGTGGAATATTATAAGCCATTTGATAAAAACGAAGAATTATATGTTTCAGAATTCAAAAAGTTTATAAACAGTTTTTCGTCCGGTGCAGGTATATTTTCAGAATCAAAAGAAGGCAGACCAGAAATTGTTGCCAGTGCAATTGTTATCAATCAAGATATGGATAAAATTTTAACTATTCATCATAAATTACACAATATGTATAAACAACCAGGCGGACATATAGAACAATCAGATGAAAGACTAAAATTTGCTGCACTTCGTGAATTATCCGAAGAAACAGGTGTTGTTAAAAGTCATTTTTTAAATGATGATAACCCATTTGATATTGTTTTATGGAATTTCCCAGAAAGAATAAAACACGGGGTCGTTATCCCAAAACATCCATGTTTTGACATTGCTTTTTTAATCCAAACTGACGATAAAATTAAGTTGAATCCTAAGAAATCCGAAGTCAAAGATATAAAGTGGATGAATATTGATGATTTTAGTTCGCTTTATGATAATTTCGATATTACAAAACATCCTGTTTTATCTGCTAATCCGCATAATAAAGAATACAATCACAGAATTTATGAAAAAATTCTAAAGTTCAAAAATGCTAAAAACAGAACTTAGTCTTGTGTATATATTGCTTATATAAAAAAATTATAAAATTTTCTTCATTTTTCAAATAATGGGCTTGCATAAAAATTAATACTGGTTTATTATTGCCGCAACAAATAATCATAAAACCAATAATCAGTTATGAAGCAATCTAATATAAGAAATTTTTCAATTATCGCACATATTGACCACGGAAAATCAACACTTTCCGATCGTCTTATTGAAACCACAGGTGGACTGCAATCTCGTGAAATGAAATCTCAAGTTTTGGACAGTATGGATATTGAACGTGAACGTGGAATCACAATCAAGGCACAAACTGTGCGTTTGAATTATCGTGCAAAAGACGGCCAGGATTATCAATTAAATTTAATGGATACACCCGGACATGTTGACTTTTCTTACGAAGTATCACGTTCTTTGGCTGCATGCGAAGGTGCATTGTTACTGGTTGACGCAACCCAAGGTGTTCAGGCGCAAACATTGGCAAATGCATATTTGGCAATTGATAATGATTTAGAGATATTGCCGGTATTAAATACAATAGATTTGCCATCAAGCGATGTTGAAATGGCGCGTGAACAAATTTCAGATGTAATTGGTATTGCAGCTGATGAAGCTTTGTCTGTGTCTGGTAAAACTGGGGCAGGTGTTTCAGAATTATTAGAAACTATTGTTCAAAAATTACCGGCCCCTGTGGGTGATGAATCTGGTGCTGCGCGCGCACTTTTGGTTGATTCTTGGTATGACTCGTACCTGGGGGTCGTTGTTTTGGTGCGCGTTGTTGATGGCAGTTTATTAAAAGGTCAAAAAATAAAATTTATTGCAACAGGTGCTGAATATGTAATTGATAAAATTGGATATTTTACACCAAAAATGGTTTATACAGATGGGCTGTTAACTGGTGAAATCGGATTTATTATTACTGGTATGAAAACGATTCGTGATTGTAAGGTTGGTGACACAATAATTGATGCCCGTGGATCCGGTGATTTGAAACCGCTGCCGGGATTCAAACCATCTGTGCCCGTCGTTTTCTCATCGTTCTTTCCAGTAGAGGCTGATTATTACCCAGACCTTCGTGATGGTGCTGAGAAATTGGCATTGAACGATGCGTCGTTTGTGTTTCAGGTTGAAAAATCAAGTGCGCTGGGGTTTGGTCTGCGTTGCGGATTCCTTGGATTACTGCATATGGAAATCATTTCGGAACGGCTGTCACGTGAATTCGATTTGAATTTGATAAATACAATCCCAAGCGTGCTTTACAAGATTACATTAAAAGATGGTGAAAAAATCGATTTGGAAAATCCTGCGGATATGCCAGATCCAACAAAAATAGATTTTATCGAAGAACCATGGGTTCGCGCAACAATTATGATGCCTGATAAATATATGGGTGCGATTATATCATTATGTGTTGAACGCCGCGGTATCCAAGAAAATATATCATATGTCGGTAATCGTGCAGTGATAGTTTATAAATTACCATTGGCCGAAATAGTTTTTGATTTTTATGACCGTGTAAAATCGCTTTCACAGGGTTACGCATCATTTGATTATACATTGGCTGGATACGAAGTTTCTGATTTGGTCAAAGTTTCAATTTTGGTAAACGATGAAAATGTGGAACCTTTGTCATTTTTGTGCCACAGGTCATCATCTGAATCACGCGGACGCCAAATTGTGGAAAGATTAAAAGATTTAATTCCACGTCATCAGTTCAAAATACCGCTTCAGGCTGCGATCGGCGGTAAAATCATCGCCCGTGAAACAATCGCGGCATTCCGCAAGGATGTAACCGCAAAATGTTATGGCGGCGATATTACACGTAAACGTAAATTGCTCGAAAAACAGAAAGAGGGTAAAAAGCGTCTACGTTCATTTGGAAATGTTGAAATTCCACAAACCGCGTTCATAAACGCATTGAAAGTTGGAAATTAAAAATGAAATTATCAAATGAACAAATTGATTTTATAAAAAATAACGAAGAAGTTATTTTTGCAACTGCTGATAAAAATGGTTATCCGCGTGCAATAATGGTTATACCCACATTTATAGAATCAGAAAAGATAGTTATTTCAAATATGCAGATGGTTGCATCTTATAAAAATATTCAAGAAAATCCGAAAGTATTTATTACATCTTATGACAAAGCAAGAAATTACAGTCTGAAAATCAGTGGATTGGCAAAATATATGGATAACGGTCCAGATTTTGATTCAGCCAAAGATTTTGAATCAACAAGATGCGAATTTATACCCAAAGGAATAATAATCGTAAAGATTGAGGATTTTAAATATACAAAAGAAAGTTAATAAAAGGCGGGGGCACAAGAATGTCATATAAATTTCCATTTTCACCGGCGGTTTTGG
>CAZNTZ010000013.1:0-24455 GCA_964576135.1 uncultured Muribaculaceae bacterium
GATTCTTTACCATTAATAAGCCGATATATATTTTCACGATGACGCATATAACCCAATACGGTCATAGCGATACAAACAACACCTGTCCAAAAACTTACTGAAAAACCAAAAACTGGTAATAATGCTAAAAATATAAGTGCACCAGCAGAAGAATACCCCGTGCCAAGCGCAACAAGTAACCATGAAATTCCGCTTGCTACAAATCCAACTGGAGAAACCCCAAGTATAAATCCAAACATGCTCGAGATACCTTTACCACCTTTGAATTTTAACCATACAGGATAAATATGTCCGATAACCGCAACCAATCCGCATAGTGCACCAAAATCTATTCCAAAAAATTGACGACCTAAAATTACTGCAAAAATTGCTTTGGCCATATCGCCAATCCACGTAGCAAATGCAAGCGTAAAGCCACCTGCACGCAAAACATTTGTTGCACCGATATTACCGCTCCCGATTTTTCTTAGATCACCAATACCTGAAAATTTTGCGAGCAATAATCCAACTGGTATGCTCCCTAATAAATAAGACGCTATCAGAATAATAATATGTTCCATGGGGTTTCCTTTTTATTTATTGACTTTTTAATCCGTCCACTATAAAATACCTGAAAACGTGCGAAAATAAAAGGAAAAAACGTGGCAAACCATAAATCGTCTAAAAAACGCATAATTACGACAATAAAAAAGAATACTATTAACACATCTCGTCGCAGTGCTGTTAAAACAGCTGTGAAAAAGACTGTCAAAGCGGTCGAATCTGCTGATAAGGTTGCTGCACAAACATCTTTGCGCAATGCAACAAGCATAATCATGAAATCTGCATGTAAAACCATGCCAAAAAAACGTGCTGCCCGCAAAGTTTCTCGACTTGCTAAACAAGTTTCAAAAATAAAATAATAGAAATTTGAAAATTGCAAACTCCGGGAAAAATTCCCGGTGTTTTTTTATTATCTAAACAAATAAAGAAAAACAAAATGACAATAACAACTGATATAAACAATAATTCAGAAATCAAATCTGCACTTTGGGCATATTATTTATTTTTGCTTGATAACAATCCTGAATTGCCTAAAAATAATGAGAAAGCAGAAAAACTTTTCACAGAGTATGAAAGATTAAAAAACGAATCGCTGTCCTTGGAAAAATCCAGATAATAAAAGTATTGTAATAAAAAATCCCGCAAACTTATATTTGCGGGATTTTTTATTTCTAATTCAGTGGCGCGCCCCAATTTTGTTGGATACCGTGTTCAGCATCCATAGGACTGACCAATACTTGTGGTGTCAAGATAACAACCAATACGTCACGTTGGCTTCCTGTTTCGCGTGAGCCAGACAATGCAATGAAATCAGGTTTTCCAATTCCATATCTTGTGTCATCGTTTGTTTGTTTTTCAAATCCTGACAATACCAACATCTGACCAGATTCCATTATGACTTCTTGCATGAAGCTGCGTTCTTCTACTTCTGGTAATTGTAATGTAACTTCGCCAATTGTTGTGGTGCTCATTTTGACCAATTCACGTACGCTCATTTTAAACAGTAATAATATACGTCCATTTTCTAAGACATTAGGTAACAACTGCATAGAAAAACCTGTTTCTAAGTCTGCTTGGTCAACAGTGCTGGATTCCACAGTTGTAAAGTTTCTTGATTCAAAACGTTTGATATAACCAGTTGTCTTAGTATTCGATACAGGGGCAATACGATTATTACGTGTTGTCACACCAACATTTGTCACAAGCGATACTTTACCCTGTTTTGCAAGTGCCTGGACCAAAGCATTAGAGCCAGCCATACCAGATAAAGACGCATTTTTAATTTGATCCGCGGTATATGCACCAGCAACTTCGGCACCAGAGCTGTCAAGATGTGTTGCACCAGCAAGTCCAGATACACTGTTTGATAACACAGCTATATTCATAGAGCTTGCGTCTGTTGCGGCCAGATTGTTTTTCGGATTAGCAACAATGTTAAGTCCTGATGCAGAATTAATCGCCGCAGCTAAATTCAAACCAAATGCAGAATTATTTTGAATCGAAACTTGTAAAACTCTGACGTCAATTGTAACAAGCTGTGAAAGACGTTTATTTTGACGATCAATATATTCTGAAACACGTGTTTGAACTGATGGTGGTGCAGTTACAGTAATTGTACCTAATGAACGACTTACTGTAAATTTTGCATTCTGTGTTCCATCAATAATTGATCCAATTGTATTTTCAACTTCTTCCCATTCTTTCATATCAGATTGTAAATTTACCTGGTTACCATCATCTGTTTTAATCGAAGATTGATAGCTGACATCTGTGCCAAGTGCATATAAAGAGAAAGTTTTTGTTTCTGTTTCATAAAACACGATTGAATTTTTATCGTAATACCAAAGCAAGTCTAAATCTGTGGCAACTTGGGAAAGTAAACCTGATAAATCGCCCGTATAAGCGATATTCATTGTTTTCTTTAATTTATCAGCGTTTATTTGACTATCTATTTTTACAGGAATATTAGTAACGGAACTGACATTATTAGCCAACACTTGTAACGATACAGGTTCGTTTAGCATAATTGTTATTCCTGTATCTGTTTCAAATTTAGAAGGTAATTTATTTTTATGTTCAAGTACTGTGGATTTACTGCCAAGCCATACACCTTCACTCGTGGAAACTGTGTCACCGCTGGCAACTTTGGCACGCGGATTTTTCGCCATTTCAAAGGCATCGTATGCATTGATAAAATCTTGGTCAACAGTGCTTGAAACTTCGGCAGATTCCTTCTTGACACAAGCGCCAAGAAAAACCAAAGAACAAAGACCAAAGATTGCATAACGATTAAATCTTTCTTTCATAATAATTCTCCACAAATCCAAAACAAGTTATCCTCGTTGTTTTTAGTCTTTGTTATTCTGCAGCCGTTGTTATAACAAGCACGCGATTACCTTTATAAAATTTTGCGTATGGAACCGGAGTTGCGCGACCAAAGTTTCTGACTAATGCAGACGAAACATCAACAAATCGACCTTTGAAAACTGCTGATGCTTCGATTGGATATTCACGTTCTGTTCCCCAAACCAAATCCCAACCTTCTTTGTTGCACCAGTCTTGTAAAACTTCGTGAAGCGTTTGACCACTTGCAACAACCCAGCTGCGAACCTGATCTGTAACATCTTTTGTCGTATCAGCATCAGAAGCTTGATCAACTTCCATATCTGTAATTTCTGCGTTATTTGTTGCATTCGCATCAGCAGAAATATTTAACCCCTCTGATGAATATGTTTTCTTTCTGTTGGATCTGGACACAGATAAAATCTGACCACCATCGTCTTCCATCATTTCTTGATGTAATAATGGCATTTCTGATTGATTTTCATAATTATTAAAACCGCTTGGGGCTTGATATCCATGCAACATATTTGCACCGCCAGAAAAAGAACCGTCATTTGATGCAGAACCAGTATTTATATTATTTTCAACTACTAAATCTGCGCCTATTTTTGAAACTATGCGAATGTTATCACTTGAAACTTTTTCACAGCCAGATGTTGTACAACCAGCAACATCAACATCTGCTTCAGATCCAATTGGCCATACCGGAGCAGTAGCAACAGGCTGACTCAAATTTGCGTCACCATCAGCAAAACCAAGCCCTGTACCCATAGTCAGTACTGCGAAAATAAGAAATTTCCGGAACATAATCTTTCCTTGCCTTATGTATTATGCCGTCATTATAACAATTTGTCTGAATCGGCGCAAGAGAGAAATAGAGACATTAGCTTTGTTGTTATTTGAAAAATTTATGTTAAAATTATACTTGAGATAAAGGAAGTTTTTATGACGATAAATTTTGCATTAATTGTTTTGCTATTCACAATAGTTGTTTCAATAATTTTTCTTGCTTTATATGCACGCAAAAATCTTGACTATTCAAAGCGCGCTGTTATCGCAATGGCTGATCAATATGCATTAATAAGTAAAATGCAGGCCGCTTTGCGTAGTAGATATGCCACAAACGCAATCGCAGAAAATTCAGAAATTATTTACCAAGACCTGTTGCAACATGTAATACCAATTATGCGTGCCGCAGATGTTTCACCAAGAAACTCTGACGAACATCCATTATGGCGGGCACTTGGGGGATTAATGGATGAATATGGAAAAAATCCATTTGCCTTGGAACAATTAAGACGTGCAATTAAATTGGATGGAAATGTTACACGGGCAACTGATGCTTTTTTGATTCAGGCAGAAACACTATTAAAAAGACTTAATGATTTGGATGGAAATAACTTACTTGGTACCGCTTTTGCGGACGGACTTTTGGGACAAACAATGACACTGCTTGCCCAAGCAAAACAACTGGCAAAAAACTCTTAAATACATGGCATTAAACAAAAACGTTATTATAGAAATTTCTTCGCGCCGGAGCGAGCCGCAATGGCTTCTTGAATGGCGGCTGGCTGCATTTGAAAAATGGCAGACAATGCGCGAGCCTCACTGGGCTGAAATACAATATGACGAAATTGATTATAACGATTTAGATTATTACCATGAAAGACCACCTATTGATAATTCTGAATTAAAAGAAACCTATGAGAAAATGGGTTTACCAGTTGAAGAACAAAATGCATTACTCGGTATGGCAACTGACGTCGTTATTGACAGTAAATCTGTGCACACAAGTTTCACAGCAGAACTGGAAAAACTTGGAATAATATTTTTACCATTTTCCGAAGCAGCGCAACAACACCCAGATTTAGTAAAAAAATATCTGGGGACTGTGGTACCAATTGGTGACAATTTCTTTGCAACACTTAATGCGGCAGTATTTTCAGATGGAACTTTCGTTTATATTCCACCAAATACAAAGTGTCCAATTGATCTGGCAAGTTATTTCAGAATTGAAACCGCAAAAATCGGACAATTCGAACGCACACTTATTATTGCAGATGTTGGCGCCGAAGTTTCTTATCTGGAAGGATGCAGTGCCCCAAGGCGCCCTAATCACCAATTACACAGCGGAGTTGTCGAAGTAATCGCATTAGATGATTCTGTTGTAAAATATTCAACTGTTCAAAATTGGTTTGCAGGTTCGCGCGATGGTACCGGTGGAATTTATAATTTTGTAACAAAACGTGGTCGATGTGATGCAAGGGCAAAACTTTATTGGACACAAGTAGAAATTGGATCAATCAAAACATGGAAATATCCATCAACAATTCTGGCCGGTGTTGGTTCTGCATCTGACTTTTATTCTTTGACAATTACCCGTGGCGCACAACAAGCAGACACTGGAACAAAAATGATTCATTTGGCTGATAACACTTATTCAAATATTGTTTCATATGGTGTCGCAATTGAAGATTCTGTCCAGACATTCAGATCTTTGGTTTCATTCTTACCCACTATACACGGGGGTAAGAACGCTTCTAAATGTGATAGCAGAATAATTGGTGATAACGCAGTTGTAAATACTTTACCTACAATAATTCATACAAATGGTGAAAATAATCAAAGCTGGGAAGCAACAACTGGTGCAATTGATGCAGCATCACTACTCTATCTTAAAATGTCAGGTATAGATGAAGACGAAGCAACTGCACTGATTGTATCTGGTATGGCGGCACCAATTATAAATCGTCTGCCAATGGAATTCTTGGTTGAATCAAAACAACTTATACAAATGGCTTTACAAGGTGATTGATATGCTGAAAATTAAAAATCTTACAGTTTTCTTTAATGAAAAAAAATTATTAGACGATGTAAGCCTAGATGTTACAGAGGGTTCACGACATTTATTACGTGGGCGAAACGGTTCTGGTAAAACAACTCTGGCCCAAGTTATTGCTGGTAACCCAGATTATCGTGTCGAATCTGGAACAATCGAATTTATGGGGCGTGATATTGTAAGTGAAAACGCAACGACAAGATCACTGCTTGGTATATTTTTGGGTGGACAAAATGTTCCAGAAATACCAGGACTTTCGGTATTATCTTTTTTGAAACATTCCGCTGCCGCACATTATCATTTTAATAATGGGCGTGATTTAGCAATGGGCATGTTTTTACAAAATCTAGAATCTGCAAGAGCGCGCTTGGATATACCAAAAGAATGGCTTAATCGTTCGGTTAATGTCGGTTTTTCGGGCGGCGAGAGAAAACGTTTAATGTTTTTACGACTTTTGATTACACAACCAAAACTCGCAATTCTGGATGAACCTGATTCAGGCGCAGATGCATCGGCCCAAAAATTATTTGCAGAAATAATGAATGAAATGTCCTTATCCGAATCAATTCCGACAACTTTCATATTTATAAGCCACCAAGATAAATTCACAGAATTAGTAAACCCAAATAATATTACGACTTTGGAAAATGGCAAAATCGTGATATAATAATAGACATAAAAACAAAGGAATTAATCATGCCAAAAAAAGTAACTAAGAAAACTGTGGCAAAACCTGTATCACGCAGTTCCGCAAAAACAGTTAGCAAAGTTAAATCTCAATTCAGTATTTTTTCATGGGCATTTTCAGCAGAAAAGCCTATCAATTGGAAAAAATATGCCGGTGCAATTTTAATGTTCATAATTGCAACAATTGTAGTTATTTCATTACTTTCTGCATTATCTATGAAAATGCAACTTGCTGCATACCCAGAAGTTATGGCGGTTCATTCCGAAATGATAAACTTTTGGTCACGCGTTTCAATGTTCCCAACATTTCTTATTGGAATTGCACACGTACAACCAATTTCTTTCATACTTATTACTCTTTTATTTGTACTGGTCGGTGCATTTGCATTCATGCCACGTGCGACACTTGGTCGTAAATCATTTGTGGCCGCACATTTAACAGCATTGTTTTGGACATCTGTTTCAACTGGTGTTTTACTCGCACTGAAACGTGGCCCAATAGAACTTTCTGCATTATTAGTTTCAATATTATTGGTAAGTTCTATACTGCTTTATGTTTCAACCGTAAGTTTCGCGCGGGGATTAAATATATCAAAATGGAAAATGATTTTATCATTCCCGTTTGGTTACACATTTTTTAATTTGACTGGTTTCTTTTTACCAACAAAATCTGCAGATAATGTATCCATTAAATACAGTTGGTATAATAAGTTGATTGATTTCTTGATTGGAACAAAACCTGGCTTGATTTCTATGGCTATATTGGAAATAGCAGCTTTGATTTTATTTCCTTATCCTTGGGCTATATTCCTTGCCAGCACTTTCGCAGCCATAGCTTTGATTGCTGGATTTAATAAAACAGCTAAGAATATTTCTGCTCTTTCATGGATTCCTGTGATTGTAAATATTGCACTTATTGTTTCTGGGTTCGTATTATTCGAATTCTTTACAAGTGTTCCTTTATCAATTTTGGCAATGTAAGAAATGAACAGCATTATTATATTTCTTGGATTATTAGCAATTCTTTACATAGGACGTGTGATAATTACGCCGCTGCTTTTGGCGGCTTTTATTTGGTATCTCACTAATTCTATTTCGGCTTACTATCGTAAAGTATTACCATGGCAAAAATCGATTGCATCTGGTGCAGTTTCTTTAATATTATCAATCGCAACAATTTTTTGGTTAATTTATGCATTTGTCACACAAATACAACCAATGTTTGCAGAATTGATTGCAAAAATGCCAGAAATTCAAATAAAACTGCACTCTATGTTGGATTATTTACTGTCAAGTTTTGGTATGAAACTTGATCCATCTTCTATGCCAGATCTTGGAAGTGTATTCGCATCTATTGGAACTTCGGCCGCTGGAATCGCCACAACAATTGGAATGGTTTTGGTTTATATTTTCTTTATGTTTGTAGAACAAAGCACTTTTGCAAAAAAAATGATTGCTATGTTCCCAGAAAAAAGAAAATTAAAGAAAATGCGTTTTATTTTAAATTCGATTTCAGACAACATGAAAAAATACATGTTTATGAAAACGATGGTTTCTCTTTTAACTGCGGCTTTGTCTTATGCTTGGCTAAAATATCTTGGACTTGAATTCGCAGGTGTTTGGGCATTTGTAATCTTTATCATGAATTATATTCCAACATTCGGTGCAGTAATTTCATGTGCAGCACCAATTATGTTTTCTTTGATTGCATCAAATTCTGCGCAAATGCCAATCTTGGTCGCAATCGGTCTTATTGGAATTCAAATTGTACTTGGCAATATACTTGAACCAAAATTGACTGGTAAAACACTTAATCTGTCTACTTTGGCAATTTTGATAAACTTAGTATTCTGGGGAATGCTTTGGGGGCCAGTTGGAATGTTTTTCAGCGTACCAATGCTTGTTGCTACATTTATAATTTGTGCACAATTTGACAAAACCAGATGGATTGCTGTATTACTTTCGGCAAATGGTGAAATTCCAGAGAAAGAAGACGATGAATAAAATCCCACAAAATGTGGGATTTTTTATCTTTGATTGTATGTTTTATCTAGTTTTAAACAAATTCCTTCAAATCGTTTACTTGTAATTATTTTTATATCAAATCTTTTATTAAGCTTTGTTAAAATCTTCGAGCGCTTTTTTCTGGGCTTTGGAAAGTTTAGTTGGTACAATTGTAGATATATTTATATACAAATCTCCAAAATCACCGCCACGCCCTGTTGGCATTCCGCGGTCTCGAATTCGTAAATTTTCACCAACCTGTGTACCACTTGGGATTTTTACATCAAGTTTTTTACCAGCAATTGTTTCAATTTCGATTTCGCCTCCCAGCGCAAGTGTCGCAAACGGCACTTCTGCATTCATAATTAAATTTGCGCCGTCACGTTCAAACTTTTTATCCTGACGAACACGAACATCAATATAAAAATCACCAGATTTACCACCAAATGGCGCAGCTTCGCCCTGACCATGAATACGAATACGTGTCCCATCTTGAACGCCTGCAGGAATCTCAACATCAAGTGTTCTATTTTTATTAACAACACCATAACCATTACATTCACTGCATTTCTTTTTTATTATCCGCCCCATTCCATGACAATCTGGACATGTTGATTCATTAACAAAAATTCCTCTGCGTGACATCACTGAACCGGAACCACCACAAGTTTCGCAAACAGGCGCTGTCTTACCATCTGATGTTCCGTGACCATCGCACTTATCACATTTTACTGCTGTGCTGAATTTTATTGTTTCTGTTTTTCCAAAATAAGCTGTTTTTAAATCTATTTCTATTTCATGTAATAAATCGCGACCAGCCGAAGATCTGCCTTGGGCGCGACCATTGCGTCCAGTATTTATTCCAAAACCGCGCAAGACTTCGTCCATCATATCCTGCATATCTGCGCCGCCCATACCACCAAAATCAAAACCAAAACCGCCGCCGCCCCCGAATGGATTACCATTAAATCCACCTGATCCGGCACTTGCCCCGTTTCCACCTGCAAATGCAGACTCGCCATAACGATCATATGCGCTTCGTTTTTGCGGATCTTTCAAAATATCAAAAGCATTATTTATTTCTTTAAATTTTTCTTCGGCTTCTTTGTTACCCTGATTACGATCAGGGTGATGTTGCATTACAAGTTTATGATAAGCCTTTTTAATTTCAGCATCTGTTGCATTTTTTGCAACGCCGAGTATTTTGTATGGGTCAGACATTTTATTTCTTCGTTTTAATTAATTTTGTGTCTATGAAGATATAATTATAAAACATATAAAATCAAGACCAAATATAAAAAAACCGCCGTTTGGCGGGATTATTTTTTATCTGGATTTCTGATTATTTTTCTTAATCTCTATTATTCTCCAAAATTTTTCGTTCAAACGCTTCTCAACTTTTACTATATCTCCGACAGATAATTTAATATCACGTGTCTGTTCCCCTAAAACCGGAGTACCATTCAAGCCTATTTCTCTGGTAGCTTCGACATCAGGTATTGAATCACCATTTGTATCGACGCTTACGAACTGTGTACTTCCATAAGGTGCTTTTTCTGCAGAAACAACTAAACCATTTGGAGCCCTGGTTTCGTATGAAACCACAGAACCCTTTACAGGCGCAGAATTATCGCAAGACGTCAAGACATAAGAAAATGTTATAGCCGTGCTAATTAAAAATAAGCTTTTGAATTTATTCATAAAAAAACCTTTTGTTTTCTAAACTGTAATACCAAATATTAAAATTGTCAACTTATCTTGTTTTACAATAAAGTGCCTGCGAGCAGTTTTTACGCTCTTTACAAACTCGCCATTTGCCTACATTCACTAAATTAACTGAACACGATTTTGCAATCGCATCACATTTGGCGCCACAATACTGTATTTTACATCTGCCATCGTAAAAATCATAAAATCTGCATAAAGTATAGCCTGGACAAAAATAAGGATTAAAAATTGGCATTTATTTATATTTGTTTTCTATGATTTTAGACAAAATAAAACAAATGTCAATATTTTATATAAATTTAGTCTACTTTCTCACTTGCGAGCGCGAGAAAAATCGTTTAACCTGCGACCCATGGCAAACGATAATAAATCTTATAATGCATCAGATATTCAAGTACTTGAAGGCTTGGAACCGGTTCGTCTTCGCCCTGGTATGTATATTGGCGGCACAGACGAGAAAGCGTGGCATCATTTACCAATTGAAATTTTAGACAACTCGGTCGACGAAGCTGTGGCTGGTTTTGCAAAAAAAATTACAGTGAATTTAATTGATTCTAAAACAATCGAAATTACAGATGATGGGCGCGGCATTCCAGTTGATGAACATCCAAAATATCCTGGTAAATCTGCAATGGAGATTATTTTCACAACATTGCATTCGGGTGGAAAGTTTAACAACAATGTTTATAAAACATCTGGTGGACTTCATGGTGTCGGCAGTGCAGTTGTAAATGCACTTTCGTCACAAACAATCGTTTCAGTTTCGCGCGATGGATATAATTGGACAATGGAATTTTCACGTGGAAAACCAGTTGGGCAAATTGTTAAGACAGAATCTGCAAGTGCAAAACAACAAGGTACACGTGTTCGTTTTACATTGGACGACCAAATTTTTGGACCAGCAGCTGCATTCAAACCGATAAAAATTTATCGTTTGGCGCGCGCAAAGGCTTTTTTATCACGTGGCGTAAAAATTGAATTCATTTGTAATCCTGAATTGATTACCGAAGACATGAATTTACCATCAAACGCTAATTTTTATTATCCAAATGGTGTTGCCGATTTCTTAGAAGAAAAAACAAATAATAAACCACACATTCTGCCACGTATATTTTCTGGTAATGTTGATTTTCCAGATGATGCCGGTCGTATAGAATGGGCAATTACATTTTTAACTGATGAAAACGGTGCTGCATCTGACGATGGATTCTTTGCATCTTACTGTAATACAATCGCAACGATTGATGGTGGAACACACGAATCTGGTTTTAAATCTGCGATTACACGTGGTCTTAAAACATATGCAGAAAAAGTTGGAAACAAAGCCGGGGCAAATATTATTGGCGAAGATGTTTTTGATTCGGCCGCTGCTATTGTTTCTGTGTTTTATAAGACCCCTCAATTCTTGGGACAAACCAAAGAAAAATTATCTAATCCCGAAGTTGCGCGTTACACCGAATCGGCATTGCGTGACCCATGGGATATGTTTCTGGCTGGGGATCCAAAAACAGCAAACACTTTACTTGATTTCGTAATAAATTTGGCAAACGCACGTATAAAAACAAAACAAGTCAAAGATATCGCACGTAAAACACCGACAAAACGTGCACGTATGCCTGCAAAATTATCTGATTGTTCGAAACACGGTGTTGCTGGTACAGAATTATTCTTGGTCGAAGGCGAATCAGCCGGTGGCACAGCACGCCAAGCACGTGATCGTGCAACCCAAGCAATCATGCCGCTACGCGGTAAAGTTTTGAATGTTATGTCAAACAATGATGAAAAATTCGGCGCGAACAAAGAATTAAACGAATTGATTGATATTATTGGTGCCGGCACTGTCAAAGATTGGATGGATGATAAATTACGTTATGAAAAAATTATCATTATGACCGATGCTGACGTTGATGGATCACACATAGCATCATTGTTGATGACGTTCTTTTACCAATATATGCCCCAGTTGATTTACGGCGGACATTTATATTTATCGTGTCCACCACTTTACAAAGTAACTCATGGTACTGAATCAATGTATGTTGATTCTGACGAAGATTTGGAAGAATTAAAAGCTGGTAAATTCAAAGGTAAAAAAATAGAAATTTCTCGATTCAAAGGACTTGGGGAAATGATGCCGAATCAGTTAAAAGAAACGACTATGTCACCAAAGACTCGCAGACTTATTCGCGTTGAATTACCACCCAAAACCGAAGAAGGTTTCGAAGATACCGCTGCTACGAAAAATTTAGTGACTGAACTGATGGGTAAAAAGCCAGAGTTTAGATTCAAATTCATTACAGAACATGCCAGGTTTGTCAAAGATGTATTTGTATAAAAAATCCCGCATACGCGGGTTTTTTTATGATATAATTTTCCGGTAAAGGATTAAATTATGAAATATACAGATCTTGGTTTAGTAAATACAAATAAAATGCTGCAAGAGGCACTGGCCGGGGGTTACGCCGTGCCAGCATTCAATTTTAACAACCTGGAACAGATCCAAGCAATTATTGCTGCATGTGCAGTAACGCAAAGTCCTGTTATTTTACAGGTATCATCTGGGGCACGAAAATATGTTGGTCCAACATTGCTCGCACATTTGGCGCGCGGCGCAACAGAATATTCGAGTGAGCTGGGCGGCAAAGCCCCAATCGCCCTGCACCTTGATCATGGTGCGGATTTCCAAATTTGCAAAGATTGTATTGATATGGGTTTTTCATCTGTAATGATTGATGGCAGTCATTTACCATTTGATGAAAACGTCGAAATATCAAAACAAGTTGCAGATTACGCACATAAATATGATGTTTCTGTAGAAGCAGAACTGGGTGCACTGGCCGGTGTCGAAGAAGATGTTTCTTCGGAAAAATCACATTATACAAACCCCGAAGATGTTATCCGATTCGTTAACGCAACTGGAATTGATTCACTTGCTATATCAATTGGAACCAGTCACGGTGCGTATAAAATGAAATCGACATCTGATACTCTGCGATTCGATATTTTGCAAGAAATCGCAAATAAAATGCCGGTATTCCCACTTGTTCTGCATGGTGCATCATCTGTTCCCCAAGAACTTGTGACCGAAATAAACAAATTTGGTGGCGCATTAGTTGGTGCACGTGGTATCCCCGAAGAACAATTGATTCGTGCACGTCAGATGAATATTTGCAAAATCAACGTAGATTCCGATTCGCGCCTGGCTTTTACTGCCGGTGTCAGACAAGTTTTGACAGAAAGACCAGATGTGTTTGATCCACGAACATATCTGACAGTCGCACGTGATAAAATGCGCGAACTTTATATAGAAAAAATCAAAGTTGTAATGGGCAGCGGTAAATAAAAAATTATTTTGGGTTATATCCAAAAATATCGCGTTCACCCCAATCCATATCCAATTCGCATCTGGTTGGTAAAAATGCAAAACATTTATTTGCCATATCCAGGCGGTTTTTGTCACGCAAAGTATCCGCCAAAACGCGTTTCAAATCATGCAAATAAAGCACGTCTGTCGCTGCATATTTTTGTTGTTTCAGTGTCAACTTTTTCGTCCAATCGCTGCAACATTCTTCTTTATCAATTTCAATTTTAAATATTTCTTTTAATGCGTTTGCCAGTGTATGCCCTTTTTTTGGACGCGACAACAGAACACCAATTTTTGTGCAGAAAACAGGCATTGCCCAAACACCCAATCGTTTATAAATCATCAACAAATCCATGCGTGCATAATGAAAAATTTTAACCGATTTTGGGTTATATAAAACACGCGTCAAATTTGGATATTCATTATTATCACGTATTTGAATCAGGTAAAAATCGTCACTGCCGGATGCCCTGATTTGAACCAAACAAAGTTTATCAGAATGAACGTCAATTCCTGTTAATTCAGTATCAACCGCTAATTCATCCGACAACATCAGAGTATTCATTTGAACAGATGTTAAATCAGTTTGTTGATAAATAATATTCATTATTGCGCCCTTTTTATAACTGCAATCGCGTTTTCTAAAATCAATGCTGCGGCAATTGAATCTATATCTTTATCACGCCCAGCAAGCTCTGCTGCTTCTGCACTGGTTAAGTTTTCTTCGATAAATATAATTGGTAAATTTGTTAACAAAGCAAGATTATCTGCAAATTTATTAACATGTGATGTGGTTTCAGATTCGCTGCCATCGCTGTGCAGCGGCAGACCAACGACAATTCCGACGATATTTTCGTCTTTTATCACTTGGGTAATATCTTCTGCTGATTTTACATTGAATTTTGGGAATACAAATACCTGACGTTCATCACTGATAGCAAGCCCAATCCGGCGAGCACCCCAATCAACCCCTAAAAGTCTGCCCACACGTGGAAAATTCTTGAAATCCGCCAATATTGACATTATAATCGCCTTTGATTTAATCATAGGACACACAATGTCGTTTAGCAAGCAACAACTACAAAAATTCGCCCATCTCATAAGAATTGAAATTTCAGATGAAAAGTTAGAACAGATGAAGATTGATTCTGTTATTGAATGGCTGGATAAATTACAACAAATTAATACCAATGGGGTTACACCGATGCTGAGTCCTTCTGAGCACGATCTCCCTATGCGCAGCGATGTTGTGACTGATGGCAATATGCGTGATTCGGTTTTGGCAAATGTTCCAGATGACGCTGGGAAATCACGTGGATATTTCGCAGTACCAAAAGTTATCGAAGATTAAATTCAAAAGTTTAAGAGAAGAGAGATTGTAAACTATAAAAAGGTTTAAATATGCCAGAAAGACGAATCGCTGCTACAAGAAACATTATGGGTTATTCATGTTATAATGTTGAATATGCGGATATAAATGTAAGTTGGGACTCGCATAATTATCTTAGAACTTCAAAAAGCCAAACTTTTGAAATTTTAAAAGAATTAGTTTCTTTATTCAAACATTGGGATGTAAAAGTAGAAGCACCTTGTGATTCTGAAATTGAACACAATATGCTGATACCAAACCCATATTTTACAAAAAAAGAAACTTATGATATTTTGGGCAATGTATTTCGTCATATAAAAATTAGACACGGAATCACTCCTAAAATACCGAATTTATCTGAACAAACAACACTGTTTGATATTGCTGTCGGCATATCCAAACAGTTGTATCAAAAAGAAAGAACGAAATGAACCTAATTGACCTGACACTGACCCAAGTATTGGATAAATTAAAAAAACGCGAAATAAGTGCAACCGAATTGACACACGCGTATCTGGAACGTATAGAAAAGCACTCTGATGCACTTAATTGCTTTATCACACTTACACCAGAACGTGCTTTGTCGGATGCAGCGAAATCGGACGAACGTTATGCAAATGGTACCGCAAGAATTTTGGACGGCATTCCACTGGGTATGAAAGATTTATTCGCAACCAATGGTATACGCACAACTGCCGCATCGCATATTCTGGAAAATTTTGTTCCTGAATACGAATCGACTATTTCACAAAGACTTAGCGACGCCGGTACAATTTTATTGGGCAAAATGAATTTAGACGAATTTGCCATGGGAACATTTTCAAAAACGTCATATTTTGGCGCACCGGTAAACCCATATCAAATTGAAAAAAAATTGACTGCTGGTGGATCGTCTGGTGGATCGACCGCGGCTGTGGCTGGTGGTCTTGCATTGATTGCGACTGGAACAGATACAGGTGGTTCGATCAGATTCCCAACTGCTATTACTGGATTGGTCGGAATGAAACCAACTTACGGTTTGTGTTCACGATTTGGTTGTATCGCATTTGCATCAAGTCTTGATACACCAGGACCAATTGCACGAACCGTGGACGACGCTGCTCTTATGCTGTCTGTTATGGCGGGTCATGACCCCAAAGAATCGACAAGCGCACCAATCGCAGATGAAATCGCGAACGTTCTGAAAAAACCATTAGAGCACTTGCCATTAAAAAATATTAAAATCGGTTTGATCAAGGAATTCTCAAACGTAGAAATTTCAAATGACATGCAAAAATTGCAAAATGAACGTCTGGCCGATCTGAAAAATGCAGGTGCAGAAATTGTCGAAGTTTCTATTCCAAACATTTTGGACGCACTGGCTGCTTATTACATTATTGCCCCAGCAGAGGCTAGTTCTAACTTAGCACGATATGACGGAATGCGTTATGGATTGCGAATTGAAGGCAAAGATTTAATTGATACATACAAAAAAACACGTGCAGCTGGATTCGGCGAAGAAGTTCAACGTCGTATGGTTGTCGGTACCGCTGTGCTTTCATCCGAATCGTACGAAGTATATTTTATGCAGGCCGCCCGGGTTCGTCGTTTGATTTCAGACGCATTTAACCGCGCTTTTGAACAATGCGATTTAATTGTATGTCCTTCTGGTGCAGGACCGGCATTGCCATTGGATTCTGATTTAACTCCGCTTGAATACTATGCACTCGATTTATTCACAGTTGCAATGAATTTGGCCGGTATACCAGCATGCTCTGTTCCATGTGGATTGGCCAATAATGGTTTGCCATTGGGTCTTCAGGTTGTTGGTCGCCGATTCGATGACGCACGCGTTTTGGGACTGGCGAAACACATTGAAACATTCGCAGGATTAGACAACAGACCAACAAAAATTTTAGGTAATTAAATGATAGAAAAAAATTCAGAAAACATTTCAACAAGTGAATTACAACAAATTCATAATACATCTGTTAACGAGATTAAAAAAGCAAGACAAACTCTGAAGGCAGAAATAGAAGCATTAGATAATTTGAATATAGAAGCATTGGGTTTAGATGATTCTGATAAAGAATCTATTAAACAAGATCTTGTTTCAGATTTTCGTGAACGTTGTAAATTTTTTGTAAAACTTGATATGGATGCAAAAAAAATGCATTTGGATTTATTAGAATCAAATAAACAACGGGTAAGATAAGGCAAATACGATGTATACAATCAAAGGTAAAACTGGCGAATGGGAATTAGTAATCGGGCTTGAGACCCATATAGAAGTCACATCCCAAAGCAAATTATTTAGTGGTTCTTCGGCTGACTATAACCCTTCTGTGCCCGCAAATACCCAAGTATCAATGATTGATGCAGCAATGCCTGGAATGTTACCGGTACTGAATGAATTTTGCGTTGAACAAGCGATTAAAATGGGTTTAGGTCTGAACGCTGAAATTTCAAGAAAAAGTAAATTTGCACGTAAACAATATTTCTATCCTGACCTGCCCCAAGGTTATCAAATATCGCAACCAGCCGAAGAACCACCAGTTGTTGGTCGCGGATGGATTGAAATTATTGGAGATAATGGACAACCAAAAAAGATAAACATTGAACGTGCGCACTTGGAACAGGACGCGGGAAAAAATATGCACGATAAACATCCAACAAAATCTTTTGTTGATTTGAATCGCAGCGGTGTAGCACTGCTGGAAATCGTGACACATTTGGATATAAAAAATCCTGAAAATAATTCATATATCACCAGTCCAGACGAAGCAGAAAAATACCTGCGTGCAATTCGTGAACTTGCGCGCGCACTGGGCGTTTCAAATGCAAACATGGAAGAAGGCTCTATGCGCGCCGATGTAAACGTATCTGTAAGGCCTGTCGGAGACAAAACATTCCGCACACGCACAGAAACAAAAAATATGGTGTCATTCAAATTCATCAGAACTGCAATTGAATTCGAAGCGCAAAGACAAATAGAAATTTATGAATCTGGTGGAACTGTTTCCCAGGATACAATGCATTATAACCAAGACAGTGGCACTACATCTGTTATGCGTTCAAAAGAAGATGCATTGGATTATCGTTATTTCCCAGATCCAGATTTATTGCCACTTATTATTACTGATGATCAAATTGAACGTATTCGTAAAACAATGCCAGAATTACCGTCATCACGCAGAGCACGTTATATCAAAACTTATGGATTATCAGAATATGATGCGGCCAGATTAACCGAATCGTCAGATGTTTCAAAATGGTTTGAATCGGCTGTGGGCGATAAAAATGAACGTGCAAAACCAGTTGCAAACTGGATGATTTCAGAATTATTTGCACATCCAGAATTTGAAATGAAACCCTCGGCATTATCAGAATTGGTTGATATGATTTTAGATTCATCAATAAACGGTAAACAAGCCAAAGAAATCTTTACAAAAATGCTTGATGGCGAATCGGGCACCCCCCGCGAAATAGCAGCCAAGTTTGGAATGCAGCAAATAACTGATGTATCCGCAATTGAATCCGCTGTTGATTCGATACTTGCTGATAATGCAGATTCTGTTACACAATATAAATCTGGCAAAGTTGGTTTGCTTGGGTTCTTTGTCGGGGCAGTAATGAAGAAAACCGGCGGTCAGGCCAACCCAAGCGTAGTAAATGAAATTCTGAGAGAGAAATTAAAATAAAAAGGCTTATTAAATGAAAAATAATAAACAAGTTTTAATTCTCGCCAGTGGCAGCGGTTCAAATGCCGAAGCAATTGTTGAATATTTTACAAAACATCAATTTCTGCCAATTGATTTTTCAATTGGATGCAATCGCGCACCGGAACGCGCAGGTGTTTATAAACGCATGGAAAAATATAATTTGAATGTAAACTTTCTTTCATCACCTGGCCAAGATTTTTCAAAACTTAGCCATTTTTTGGAATTACATTCTTTTGATTTAATAGTATTAGCTGGGTACATGCGTATTTTGCCAGATAGAATCGTTGATAATTACAATATTATAAATATTCACCCTTCACTGCTGCCATTCAAATACAAAGGCAGCGAAGACGCATATAAAGATGCAATAGATAATGGTGATACAATTACCGGATGCACTGTGCATCGTGTAACTGTGGATGTTGATGGCGGTCCACGTTTGGCACAAATTGCTTTTGAAATTCCAAAAAATATTATTAAAAATAAAAATGTGGAAACTTTAAAACAAGTTGGGTTATCGTTCGAACACGCTCTGTACCCAGCAGTCATCGGTAACCAATTGTTTAATTTACCGATAACAACGGATCGCGTTGCACTACTTGCAAAACATTTGTTGAAATCGCGCGGATTACCGGATGCAAAACCAGTATTTCCAACAGTTTTTAGCGAATATCCGATAATAAAAAATATCAATCAAATAAAACCAAGATCCAGATAATATGTTCGGAATAAGTGGTGCAGAATTTTTAGTAATTATTTTAATCGCAACCGCGGTTATACCTGCCAAAAACTGGCCGGTGGTTTTCAAGGCATTGGCAAAATTGATAAACTTTATCAGACATATGGCTTGGAAAATTACCGACGCATCTGAACAAGTCAAAGATAGAATCGAACGCGAATTACCAATTGATAAACTGTCACAAGAAACTATGGACGATGTTATGCATGCTTTTCGCGAACCTATCAAATCTGTTGGTAAATCTATCAGTCCTGTAAGTAAGAAAAAAAATGTGGGCGTCAAAAAACTAAAAAAAACAATGCCAACAAAAAAAATCATTAAGAAAAAATAAGCCCGCAAACGCGGGTTTTATTTTTTAACGTCCAATATCAGGATTTAATCTCCGGAACTCAGTTAACTCTGTAGCACCAACTCCTGCTTTCCAGTCTTTCTGAACTCTGCTGTGTCCACGGAATGGATTCCAATCTTTGGTCTTACCAGACTTCAAAAAATCCCAATACTGAAACATTCTTTCCATCTGGTCACGTTTTGCCGGAATTCCATAATCAGGCGTTTTAGTTACGTCTTTTATGTCTCCAAGTCTTTTTGTGCCCTCTTTAAATTTTTCACCATGCTTACGAATCGTTTTGGCATAAATCAAATGACTTGTTTCAAACGTTATTAATGTTGCAACTTTGAATGAATTCTTTACCCCAACCTTGAACCAGTTTGGAAAACTTGTTCCCTTTGCAATATCATAATCTGCGCCCTTTATTCCATCCCTTGAAGATGATGTCATGGAATCATATGACATTGCCGCAAGTACTTCTAAAACAGGCATTATATCATCATCTTTCTTACCGTTATGAACCATATCTTTGATAACTTCACGAACAATGTGCAGCATTTGTGCCCCATCTTCCAGTGCCTGAGAAAATGCGGTTTTATTTCCTGTCTGCAATTTACCCATAAGTTTTGAAAAAGCATCAAATTGAGGTACAACACCTGGCGCATTATTTTTCAACCCAGCGGTTATTTTATCTTTATTTTCCAATATCTTACCTAAACCATCTGTTGATTTTACACCAGATCCAAGAATTTCTTTGACCATAAATTCTGCTGTAGTAGAAAAATTGAATCGTTTTTGCAAAGATTCAAATTTGCCCGTCAAATCCTTAATATTATTTTTCAGACCATCTGTATACTCTTTCCATTTCTTTTTGCGATCTGTATATTTTGGAACAATATAATTTTTACTGTCTGTATCTTTGTAATTTGACTTTTCTAAACCTTTGTTCAGCGCGCGACTGATTGTTTTATCAGAATCATTTTCTATAAAAGCGTTTCTAAGCTTATCATTTTTAACCAGTTGTTGAATAATACGCTTGCTTCCATTTGTTCTGAAAACCGCTCTATTAGCAGCCGTTGGTTTTTTAGGCTCGTCTACATTTTTATAAATGTCTTCTAACCTGGCTGTTGTCATACTTGCTGGAATTGGATGTCCATTTGCAGCCAGGTCGAGTCTGTTACTTTCCAAGACAGCAACAATATCCTGTAAAACCTGCAAAGATTTGGGATTATTTTTATAAGACCCGTCATTTATTGTGCTTATAAGATTTTTTCTATCATTAGAGCTTATACCGTTTGTTTGCAAAAATGCACCTATGCTGGCATCATTTAAGTACGGAACCAAATCTGCCTGAATTATCACAACGTTATTAACAACGGTATCTATGACTTGAAATTTTTCAATCGGTGCACCTGGACCATAGAAATCGTTAAGAAATTTTTCTACATCTGGGTATTTGTCTGCAATCTCGACACGATTCAAATCCAAATTTCGCAGAACTTTTTGAAACATTAAATAAATATCTTGCCAGTCACGTACTAAACTAATTCCGTATGGCGTCATGGCACCGGCAAGATTGAATTGCCCAGTTAGCGGGTCTGGTAAATTAGCACCAGCAACTAACGGATCCGGATCGCCAGGATTCCAATTCTGCTGATCCTTTGTTGCAGTTCCGTTTGATTGCAATTTTTTCAAGGCTGCACGCTGCGGCCCATCCATATTGTTCAAATTTAACTGCGCTGTTAAATCCCTTAAAAATTCATTTATATATGCCATCGTACCAACCTCTCACACTTATATTATAAGTCAACTTGACAAAAAATCAATTGGTCATTTTAACATTTTTCTTGGGTCATACGCTTTGGTCCCTTTGCGGATTTCAAAATGTAATTGTGGGCTTGAAACCTTACCCGTTGCACCAACAGTTCCAATTTTCTGACCAATAGATACTTTTTTGCCACGCGACACGCTGATAGAATCCATATGGGCATAAACACTCATATATCCACCAGAATGACGAACTATTACCAAATTACCCATACCTTTTAATTCATTTCCGGCGTATGCAACCACTCCATTTTCAGCCGCACCAACAGTTGTGCCTGTGGAGGATGCAATGTTAATTCCATCATTATAAAGACCGTTTTTCTTGGCACCAAAATCTGAAACAATTTTACCCCGCACCGGCCATGCAAATTTTGTTCCGGCACGTGCTGTCACAGCAGGTAACGCCTTGATCATACCGGTCGACCCAGAACCCTTTTTGACTTCAGTTTTAGCGGTTTTAACGATTGTTTTTTGTTCAATTACTTTTTCTTCAACTGGTTTTTTCTGTACTGGTTTTTGAACTTTTGTAACCGTAGATGTCACCAAAGGTGCAATTGGAGCAATAACAACAGGTGTAATAATTTCGGTTGTACGAACAGTTGCCGGCAGTTTTAATTTCTGCCCAACCGATAATGCAAACGGTTCTTTCAAATCGTTGAGTGATACAAGAGAATGCAAATCAACCGAATATTTTCTGGATATAGAATAAAGTGTGTCACCAACGATAACCGTGTGAATACGAGAAGCAGGCAGAGTTAATTTTTGACCGACCGACAAAGTATACGGTGCAGATAAATTGTTCGCATCTGCCAAATCACGAAGTGGCACACCGGCACGTTTTGATATTCCATAAATCGTGTCGCCTTTGGCCACAATAATTTCAGATACAGATGATTTAACAAGTGTCGGTGCTTTTTTATAATTTGCAACTTTGGGTGGAACAAGTAAAACGTCATCTTCCTCTTTTTCTTCAATGACCGGTGGCGCTGGTTCTTGATAAACCGTTTTTACATCTTCAATTTTTTCAACTTTTACTATTTCAACAGGATCTTGTTTTACTGGCTCTGGCAAAGGTTTTTCAACTGGTTTTGCCTTTGCAACAACAGTTTGGCGATTAACAGATGTTATTTTTGATTTTGAATAATCAGATTTGTTTGCATATTCAATTTCTGCTTTGCCATACAAATCGTGATTTGTTCCATAAGATGCCACGCCCAGATTTTCAACCCTGCTTTGATCATATTCGCTTACATCGGCAGATTTATCACCATGAAAAACGTTAGATATTCGTGGTTGCAAATCACATGCGACCAACGCAAAAGACACTGCACAAATGGCAGTTAAAGAAAATAAATTTCTTTGTTTCATTACTGGAATTATATCATAAACTCAGGCTTTTTTCATAAACAAAATGCTTAGTTCGAACAATGCCCAAAGCGGCACTGCCAGCATACATTGTGAAACAATATCAGATGTAGGCGTTATTATTGCCGCAGCGATAAATATAACAACTATGGTATATCTGCGCGATTTGATAGTCGCAGCACGCGACAATATTCCCAGACGGTTCAGCAAAACCAAAACCAGCGGTAATTGAAAAGCAATTCCAAATATTTTAAGTAAACTGATTGTCAGCGATAAATAATCTTTGACTGCTGGTAAAAATGTCGTTGGAACTGGTGCGGATTGGTTTAAATCAACAAAGAACTTAAAAGCGACCGGAAACATTACATAAAACGCAAACGCCGCACCAGAAACAAATAAAAGCGGAGATATAATTAAAATTGGCGCGATAAATCTTTTTTCTTTTCTTTTTAACCCGGCTGAAACAAACGCCCAAACATGCCATAAAACCACCGGAATTGTTCCAACCATTGCAAATAATGTTGAAATATCAAATTTAATCATCAAACCATCTGCCAATCCGGTATAAAGCATTTTTCCATTCGGCCATACATCCATCAACGGCTCTGCTAGAAATTTTTGCATAGATGGAGCCAAAAACCAGCCAATTCCAAATAAAACTAAAAATATCAACAAAACATACATAACACGACGACGCAGTTCTGCAAAATGTTGCATAAGTGTCATTTTTGGTGCTTGTGATTCAATTTCTGGTTTCATTTTACAAACTCTCCGCGAAGTGACGATTTATTCGCCGATGTAATTTTTATTCTATCTATTTGTCCACTACCATTACCCGACTCAACAATAACCTGTTGCATATATGGACTGCGATAAATTAAATATTTTCCGGTTTTATCCGGGCCTTCAAATAAACAATCCATAACTTTGCCAACACACGATTCATTAAACTCACGATTTATTTCATTCAATAATCCGTCCAGAATTTTCAAACGTTCGCGCTTTGTATTATCTGGAATCTGATCTGGCATTAACGCAGCAGCTGTATGTGGACGTGGCGAATATTTAAATGAATATGAATTTATATACCGCATACGTTTAATAGTATCCAGACTTTCTTCAAAATCTGTTTCCGTTTCGCCCGGAAAACCAACAATAAAATCGCTTGAAATTTGAATATCTGGTCGTGCAACCCTAAGTTTATTTATGATTTCCATATATTCATTCAAAGTATATGGTCGATTCATTCTTTTTAAAATATTTTGTGAACCTGATTGAATTGGCATATTCAAAAAAGGCATTAATTTTTTTTCCGTTCTGTAAAGGTCAATTAAATCATCGGTCATTTCGGTTGGATAACTTGATGTATATCTGATTCGTTTTACTTTTTCCAAATTTGAAGTTTTACGAATTAAATCTGCCAAAGTTTTTCCGTCTTTCTTATAACCATTTACATTCTGACCAAGGAAACAAATTTCGACTGCACCCAGATCCGCTGAACGTTTAACATCATCCATCACATCATCAAATGGACGGGATACTTCGCGGCCACGTGTATATGGAACAATGCAATAAGTGCAACAATGGTCGCACCCTTCTTGGATTGGAATATAAGCGA
>CAZNTZ010000014.1:0-7348 GCA_964576135.1 uncultured Muribaculaceae bacterium
GTGGCACCGGATTATCAGCACAAAGCCAATGTCAGATTCAATGCGCAGCGGGAACACGTGTTGCAAGTGCAAATGCATCGTGCAGTACACCCACAGGCAGCTGGTATACGTCATCAGCCCAGAACGTCGGTTATGGTTCAACAAGCAGTTACAGCTCTTGCTTAACTAATTATTCAACACCTTCCACTACTTCATCATCTGATCATGACAGTTCGACAGACTGCTATATAAATTGTGTTGCAGGAACATATATTGCAAGTGCAAATGCAACAAGTTGCACCGCGTGCCCAGTCGCATATTTTGATACGGACACTTCAAATATATCTCAGGGTTCCACAAATAGTTGCAGCGATACTTGCCCGTCAAGTTATCAGTCAGGCAGCACCACAGGTAAAACTGCACAAAACCAATGTCAAACATATTGTGGCACAGGAACATACGTTTCCAGCCCTTACGCTTCTTGCACAACATGCCTTGCTGGGTACACATGTAATGCTGCATATGTAAATTATGGTTCAACCAGCTCTATGAGTTGCTCTGACGGGTATCATTATGATGGCGCAACTTGTGTATCTGATACACGTTCATGTTCTGGTAACTTATCTGGTGCATCTGGTGGAAATCAGACTTGGAACGGCAGCTCTTGGGATTCAACCGCTTGTACAAGAACTTGCAGTGATCAAATCCCTGGGTCATCTGGTAATGCAACATATCCAAGTGGTTCGTGGGATTATTCTTCATGCTTTAACACATGTGCAACTGCTATTGGTGCAGGATGGGATGGAACTGCATTTTATAATGCCACAGGTTCAGGTTTTACCAGTTTATCAGCTTCGTGTTCTCGGGTTTGTGCTGCTGGTACATATTGGAACGGTTCTGCATGCGCGGCATGTTCAACTGGTGGATATTATTGTAGCGGATCAACCATTTATTATGGCGCTCCAAATGGTACTGGGTTAACTCAATGCCCAGTTGGATATCGTGATGATGCTGCAGGTGGCAGATCAGCACAAAGTCAGTGCGTAAAAAATTGTTCTGGTGGAACATTAACCGATGGTTCTTTCACAAGTGGAAATTATACTCCGATAAATGGCAGTGTTACTTATGGAACGTCTGGCACCGCTTGTACATATAATACTGTTTGCAGTACTGGTTATAATTCGACTGGTACATCTACTGCACCGGCATGTTCTGCTAATATATATTCAGTATCATTTAACGCACCAGACAGCACAGGCGGAACAACTCCAACAACATTAAATTGCACATATAATGCGGCTTGTACTTTACCAACTAACACTTTCACGCGTACATATCATATATTTGCAAGTTGGTGCACAGGTCAAAATGGAACAGGAACTTGTTTCTCGGCCGGCACTAATGCTGGGAATTTAACATCAAATAATAGTGTCACAGTCCCACTTTATGCAGATTGGTTGGGCAGTTGCGGCTTTGGGACATATTATACTGCATCAAAAATATGCGCTACGTGTACTGCTAATAATTTCTGTCTTGGTGGGACATTTGCAGATGATGGAACTGTCCAAGGGATTTCATCATGTTCGACATCAACTGGTGGGATTTACACTTTGTCAGCCATAGGCAGTGATTCTGCAAACGACTGTTACCGTACAACAACTTGCAGTCCGTCAAACGCATATGCATATACTGGTGGTACAGGAACTCAGAATTACGGTGGATCTGATACATGTACATATACTTTGACCAGCTGTAATGCTAACTTCTGGAAAAATGCTAATGCATGCACAGCATGCCCTTCTGGTGGATTGGCTTCGGCACCAAATACTGGTAATGCAACATCATGTTATCAAACTTGTGCATCAAAAACTGTACCAACTAACTGCTCAAGTATTGCTAATGTTCAATCAAATGTGTATTACAGTTCTGCAACTGGTACTGGTGGATCCTATGCGACATGTACATATAATATTTCTGCAAACCCTGGGGCCATTGTTGTAAATAATGTTACAAACAATCCGACATGTTCTGTTTGTACAGGTGCAACTTACAGTTCTGGTGGTACTGCAAGTTCTTGCACAAGTTGTCTTACAAATTATGATGATAATACAACGCCTGGAAAAACAACGTCAACTCAGTGTCAGTGGACAACAACCGGTGGAACATATATTCAAAATGCGAATGATACAACTGCAACAAATTGCCCTGTTGGCAGTTATTGTCCGTCAACAACAATCTCCCAAGGTTCGACAGGTGTGTTAAATTTATGTCCTGCAACACATACAGTTTCGTCTTTGAACAGTGCTTTGGATACAGAATGTTATCAAACTTGTATTGCACCAGTTATACAGAACGGCATAGCAACACCAGTAAATCCAAATGAATATTATCCAGCCACATGTACGTTCACTTCAATGTGCGAGTCTGGATTTGACCCAGTTGGTGATAATACAGATACACCAAGCTGTTTGAATGCTAATTATAATCTTGCATTCTTTGGTAATGGTGAAGAATCTGGTACAACCGCTGGTAAACTTTGCAAAGTAGGTATTTCTTGTAAACTTACACCTAATGGATTCAGACGAAATTTATACGCTATGACAGGTTGGGCAACATCAGCAAATGGAATTGCGGAATATTCGGACAACCAAGAAGTTAATGGCGTATTATTCGCAGATACTAATTTATACGCAACTTGGGAAAAATGTGATCCAGGTGAAATACCAAGTGCTAATCGTTCTGTTTGCGCAAAATGTCCTGATGGAACATATCGCCCATCCAGTTTGAATACAGAAACATGTCTTACATGTCCTGCAAATGCGCTCTGCATAAATGGTGCAGATCATATTACTTGTAAGCCAGGATTTAACTTTACCGGTACAGAATGTAAATCAACCTGTGATTTCGGTGAAATTGGAATTGGGACACAAAATTCTACAACTGGTGCATGCGTCTTGACTGGATGCCACGGCGATTATCATTTGTCATTAGATGGAGCAAGTTGCCAACCAAATAAAAAATCTTGCACTACGGCTTTTGGCAGTGGATATAAAGAATGGAATGGATCCGCGTATGGTAATGAATGTATTGAAACATCTTGCAATACTGGTTACAGCCTTGATAATGGCAAATGTGTGCTTGCATCGTGCCCAGATGGCCAACATTTATCAGGTAAAATCTGTGTATCTAATGTCAAAGTGTGCACAATTCCAAATGGAACTGGTCGTCAAGAATGGATTGAAAACGATTTAACAAGTGGTTGGGGAGATTGCAAAGTTGTTTCTTGTAACCCTGGATATACAACTGATTCATATTTAACAGATGATACTAACGCTGCCTGCGGACGTTGCAGCAATCTTATTGGTGAAAATGGTGAAATTGTTGCGAGCACATATTCTTCTGGATGTCAGATTGCTTCGTGCATGTACCAAGGTGAAAAATACGCACTTGAAAACAACGAATGTGTAAGTATCTGCAAGACACGTTCTGATGATACCGGCAGCATGTCTTGGAATCAATCTACAGGAAAATGTGATAGAACTTGCACCGAAGGTTACATCGCTTGGTAATATAATTTATGATTCTTAAAAAATCGCCCAATGGGCGATTTTTTTCTTGCACTTGAAAAATTTTTATGAAACAATCGCGGCCTGACAAAAATTGCAGACAAAGGTGCGTTCGCTGTTTATCCCTTTTTTATAGCGAGCCGCTTTGTTTTTTTGTCTGAACTGTGCAATAAGGCACTTAACCAAAGGGGGACGCAATGAGCGTTGGCAACTTTTCTTCTGGCATAGCCGGAAGGCATCTGATTTTGGATGCAAATTTTGGCGCATATGGCGCAGAACAAACAAATTCCGTAAAAACTATCAATGACTATTTGGTCGGAGTGACCAAAGTTTCAGGTATGACCATGGCGATTCCACCAGTTGCCTTGAAATTTCCGGTTGATGATAATGTTTATAACGCAATGGATAAAATGCTGAACTTAGGAGATTGGGATCCCACAGTTCGGGCAGAAATCGTTGCACGTCTACGCGCACGTGATGACGGCAGATTGGGTGGTAATGGTGTCTCAGCCGTGGCTGTTTGGGTAGAAAGCCATTGTGCCTTGCACAGTTGGGTCGATCATGGGTATATATCTTTGGATTTATTCAGTTGCAAAACTTACGATGTTATGCCAGTTATTGAATTTACAAAAGAATTCTTGGGATTAACCGGTGGTGCAGCAGTTGTAATTGACAGATTTACAAATGCCCCTGCGAATGTTGAACAATTTGTTTTCTAAATGTTTACGTTAAAGAAAAAATCCGCCATTTGGCGGATTTTAATTTCAATTTGACCAGACGTACGATAAGCCGGATTCTGTACTGTGTTGCCACAGTGGGCATAATTCATCTGCATTTCACATTACTGTGAATGTCAAGCCCTTTACCCGCCAGCAAATGGGGACTCTCACTTAATACTGGCCTATTTAAGGTTGCATCGGATAGAGATTGCCCGTTTCACTCCCACTAAAGGGTTTCGTCACTGTTGCTCTGATCGTCGGGTCGCCCCGCACGGCTGTTAGCCGTTATCCTGTCCCTTGATGTCCGGACTTTCCTCGGAAACGTTTGCACGTACCGCTATGCCCTTGTCCGTCTGGAAAACAGATGATATCAATAAATTATACCCTTGCAAGCGTTTTTCTGACTGAATCTAAAAACTCTTGCGTGGCTAAAACTTTATCAACCCAATTAGCAACGGTTCCGGGATAAAAATCACTGATATCAAAAATATCTTCTCTGATTTGTATTTTACCAATACGGTACCAAACATCTTCAATTAAATGACCATTAAATCCATTTCTTTCTGTTAAAATATCTTGTTTGAATTTATTATTATTAGGATATATTTCACAATCTTTTCTAATATCGCGCAAAACAGATTTATATATCTTTTCGTTTGACAAGTTTGTCAAAACTGCTCTTTTTGCGGCAGTAAATATATGTTTACCATTACACAAAATAGAATCTTTCTTACCGTCCAAAATTTCACGACTTACATCTGGTAAATTTAATAAATATCTTTGGTCTTTGCAGTTTTGAAAATAATTTTCATAAGCTGTGTAAATTTCACGTGCATATGCAGAAATTTCATCAAGTGTTGAAAATAAAAGATAATCTTTCCACGAAGGCGATCCATAAAGAATTTTAATTCTGCTGTTATCCCAATTTTGTAAAGCATGTTCTTTGATTGAATATGATACAGTATCGTAGTTAACAGATGATTTATACAAACGGCTTTCTGGAATTGGGTCACCTTGCCAGATTGGAACAAAATTGTATATAATATTTTTCCAAGGATCGAATGAACTAAAAACAAAGCCCGTGCTGTGTTTATTCACAGGCATTTTACGATTTATAACAGTTGGCAGCGACAAATCGTCGCGAAAAGCCAACTTTGTATTAGCAGCCAGGATCATTTTATTATTTTTTTAACCCCTGTGACTTGGCACTCCTAAGCGCGTCACGTAACGCTCCCCCTGCTATTTCCCTGATTTTTGGTGCAAATGCGCGCATATTCATGGCATCTGCAACCCTGTTTCCAAAAATTTCTGCTATATAATCTATCTGTGTCGGTGCGATTACGTATACCGAACTCGTAATTTGATCAACATTAAGCCGAATTGCAGTATTATGAACACTTTCTGGCGCTGTTTTTGACAAAGAAATATCCGCGGATTTTCTTGCATCAAGACGGGCCGCAATCCTTTGTAAAATTTCATCTGTTGATTCTTTCATGCCACGAACTATAACATAGCTATATTCTGTTTGCAACTTTCAAAATTTTGCCTTGAACGCGGGACTGAATTTTGCTAAGAATCCATGGTTACATAAAGGAAAAATTATGCTGATGAAGATTGTATCGAAAATTTTAGGATCCGCCAATGACAGACTGATCAAATCTTATGACAAAACTATTTCATTAATAAATGATCTTGAACCAAAATATCACGCAATGACCGATGATGAATTACGTGAACAAACTGTTAAATTCCGCGAAAGATTGGCCGCCGGAGAAACCGAAGCCGATATTTTACCAGATGCATTCGCAGCAATGCGCGAAGCATCAATTCGGTCTGTTGGTATGCGCGATTTTGATGTCCAATTGATCGGTGGTATGGTTTTATCAAATGGTCATATTGCTGAAATGAAAACAGGTGAAGGAAACACTTATGGCAACACTCGCCCTGTATCTCAAGGCATTACATGGCAAAGGTGCACATCTGGTAACAGTAAATGATTATTTAGCGGCACGCGACGCAGAATGGATGGGAAAAATTTATAATTTTATGGGTATGACGGTCGGAGTTATCCAACATGATATGACAGATGATGAACGTAGTGCTGCATATAATTGCGATATAACTTATGCTACAAACTCTGAACTTGGCTTTGATTATTTGCGCGATAATATGAAATTCAGCAAAGATCAACAAGTACAACGCCCTTTTTTCTTTGCAATCGTTGACGAAGTTGACTCTATTTTAATTGACGAAGCACGCACTCCACTTATTATTTCTGGTCCAGCCGAAGATTCTTCGGAACTTTATCAAAAAGTTGATACCGTAGTATGTAACCTTGCACCAGAAGACTTTAAGAAAGACGAAAAAGATCGTCACGTCACTCTGACAGACCAAGGTGTCGACACAGTAACAAAACTTTTAGCAGATACGGGATTATTGGTTGGCGATAATTTGTATTCTTCTGAGAATGCAGCATTAGTCATGCATATTCAACAATCTTTGTTGGCTCATAAACTTTATCAAAAAAATGTAAATTATGTTGTAAAAAATGGTGAAATTTTAATAGTTGATGAATTCACTGGCCGTGTTATGACTGGTCGACGCTTTGGCAAAGGATTGCACCAAGCAATCGAAGCCAAAGAACATGTTACGGTTCAGCCAGAAAATCAAACAGTATCATCAATTTCTTATCAAAATTTATTCCGTTTATACCCAAAACTTTCCGGTATGACAGGAACAGCAATGACCGAAGCAGCAGAATTTGAAGAAATTTATAAACTGCGTGTGGTTTCAATTCCAACAAACCGCGATATTAAACGTAATGACCATAATGACGAAATTTATCGTAACAAAGATGAAAAATATTTGGCGATTGTTAAGCAAATCAAAGACTGCCTTGATCGTGAACAACCTGTTCTTGTCGGAACAATAACAATTGAAAGATCCGAAGAATTAGCAAAAGTTGTTGAACACGAACTTGGTATCAAACCAGCAGTTTTAAATGCGAAACAACATGAATCCGAAGCAAAAATTGTTGCCCAGGCTGGTGCCCCAGGCGCGCTTACAATTGCAACAAATATGGCT